>NZ_JBLVQN010000089.1:0-1837 GCF_058323225.1 Neobacillus sp. PVCKKU3 | reverse complement strand
ATACTTTCCCTCTTAAATTCAACTAAAAACTTGAAGCACAAGGCTATCCTTTTCCTTGTTTATGGCAGTGGCCTACGAGTAAGCGAAGTGGCCAAATTAAAAATTAGTGATATTTGTAGTAAGACCATGCGAATCCGAGTCGATGAAGCTAAACATAATACCAACCGGTATACAATCTTATCGCAAACAGCACTGGAAGTGCTTCGAGAGTATTTTAAAACTTATTTCCGTGCTAAAAACTATAAGCCGAATGATTGGCTGTTTCCCGGCCAAACCCCCGGCGAGCACATTACTGTCAAAACGATAAAGAATACAATAATAAGGCTTAGGGACAGGCTTTCCCTAGATCCAAATATATCTTCCCACACATTACGACACTGTTTTTCCACCCATTCCTTAGAAGACGGTGTAGATCCCGTGTTTATCCAACAGATGCTTGGACATAAGAGCCTTAAAACAACATTAACGTATCTGCACATGACCTCTAAAAGTCTGATGGGCATTAAAAGTCCGTTAGATTCAAAGGGGAATCATGGGGAATGACTACCATCCAAGATATATTTAAGGCGTTCTATGCGCAGTATAAAGAAAAATACAAGCCATCCCCTGAACAGGCCAAAGCAGCCAACGACATCATGAGATGTCGAACAAGCGGCTTAGGTGGACATGCCTATGAATGTGATACATGTGGTCATACCCAGGTTCGATACAATTCATGCCGGAATCGTCACTGTTCCATGTGCCAAGGGGTCAATAAAGAAGTTTGGGTGGATAATAGAAAAAAAGATATTCTCAACGCCCCCTATTTTCACGTGGTATTTACCATGCCGGCACAGCTGCACATGTTAATTTATCATAATCAGAAGGTACTCTATGATTTAATGTACAAATGCGTCGCAGAAACGCTTGCGGAGCTTTCCATGGACAAAAAGTATCTAGGGGCACAAATTGGCTTTTTCTCTGTCTTGCATACTTGGGGACAAAACTTGCATTTTCACCCTCACATCCATACGGTTGTCTTGGCTGGAGGACTTTCCAAGCAGAATAAGTGGCGTCACTCGAGTAAAAAATTCTTTATTCCTGTAAAAGTTCTGTCCAAAAAGTTCCGTGGAAAGTATCTGTATTATTTAAAGCAATTATATGAAAAGAATTTGCTTGTCTTTTATAACGACGCAAAAAGGTACGAAAACCCAAAACAGTTTCAGTGTTTAATAGATGAATGTTACTCACTAAACTGGTACAGCTATACTAAACGGACATTTTCAGGTCCATTGGCAGTGGTTCAGTATCTTGGGCGATATACACATCGAATCGCGATATCAAATAATCGAATTGTTTCTATGGAGAAGGACACTGTTACCATCCAGGTGAAGGATTATCGAAACAATAATCAAAAAAAGACAGTGACAATGAAAGGTGTAGAATTTATTCGCCGATTTCTTATGCATATTCTCCCGAAGGGATTGGTGAAAATAAGACATTATGGACTACTGGCCAACCGAAATAAGAAAACCAAACTTAAACTGTGTCGGAAGCTAACCAATAGCCCAACATATAATCCTAAATTTACAGGTCTTAGTACTATTGAAATTGTCTCTATAATTGCAGGAAAAGATGTAACGATATGTCCATCCTGTAATAAATCTCACCTGAGGTCAGCCACCCAAGGAGTGGTGCCTTAATTGGAAAGAAATAAATACTATTTTTAAAAGCCTCTTTAGTGGGGAGGGGGAAATTATATCTAAAAACTGATAGAAACAGTAAAAAAAAGCTACTGTGAAATGAAACCAGGTAAGATAATCAAAAAATGAGGGATCTCCCAAAGATTGAAACCCCA
>NZ_JBLVQN010000088.1:0-1840 GCF_058323225.1 Neobacillus sp. PVCKKU3 | reverse complement strand
CGTATTGTCAAAACTTTTATATTAAAAAAGTTAATAATCCTTGATTTAAAGGGCTTAAAAAGCAAAAAACTTGCCACCCCCGTAGTTTTAGGTTAAAAGTGAGGTTACCACACGCACACTTAATCCCTAACAACCAGGATGTGACAAGTTTGTACCCTCAATTATTAACTTATTTAATGGAATTTATCAAGCATCAAGATCAGGTAATTCGAACATTACTTACCTTATTGATTGGAAAAGGTATGTTTGAAAAGCCTGAAGAAACACCCGTAAATAAACCTTATCGTAAACTTCAAGTGGATGATCTTCCGATCATCGAAACACTTCAAAAGCTTGATTACCGTTGTCTCCTTACAGAATATCTTAAGAAAAACGGTAAACAGTTAAAGCCTGTTCAAAGGCGTAAGAACGCAAAAGTAAGTGTGCCAAAATCTATGACCTGTCCGCAGTGCGGTGCTCCATCAGATTATCTTTACGCCAATAACGGAGGCAAAGGACAGTATCAATGCAAGGTGTGTTCATGTCTTTTTAACGATAAAAGTCGATATTCTAAGGAGGCCATTTTAAAGTGCCCTCATTGTTCTAAGAACCTTGAAAAGATCAAGGAGCGAAAAGACTTTGACGTCTACAAGTGCAAAAATAATGATTGTCCCTATTACCAACAGAAGCTGAACAGTATGTCTTCAAAAGAGAAGAAACAGTTCAAAAAGGATCCTCAATCCTTTAAGATGCGGTACATTTTCCGGCAGTTTCAGATTGATTTTCTACCATTATCTAAGTCTTCTCCCAAAAAGCCAAAGGTTGATTTATCAAGGCTTTATGTGTCACCACATACTTTGGGGCTCATTTTAACCTATCATGTCAATTATGGCCTTTCGGCCAGGAAGACAGCTGCACTCATGAAGGATGTACATGGAGTATCCATATCACATCAGAGTATTTTAAATTACGAGAATGCTGTAGCTCTTATCCTTAAACCCTACGTAGATTACTATCCCTATGAACTTTCTGACCAGTTCTGTGGGGACGAAACCTACATTAAAGTGAATGGACGTTGGCACTACTTGTTTTTCTTCTTTGATACGGTAAAAAAGATTATTCTTTCTTATCCAGTGTCTCCAAACCGAGATACAGTGTCAGCCATTCGTGCCATTGATGACGTGTTAATGAAGCTAAAAGAGATTCCCAAAGACCTTACATTTGTGGTTGATGGCAATCCAATTTATCTTTTGGCCCAGCACTTTTATGCCCAACACGATATTCACTTCGACATCAAGCAGGTTATCGGTCTCACCAATGAAGATCCGGTATCGACTGAGTATAGGCCACTTAAACAAGTGATTGAAAGACTTAATCGTACGTTTAAAGGCAATTATCGATCCACCCATGGATTTGGCTCTGAACATGGATCTGTTTCTTTTGTGACTTTGTTTGTGGCTTACTTTAACTTTTTAAGGCCACATTCTGCATTAGAAGGTAAGGTACCCGTGCTTAATCCGGAGCTACTGCAGCTTCCAAATATGCCTGCACGATGGTCAAAACTTATCGGTTTAGCTCAAGACTGGATTATCGAGCAAACAGCCTAACTTTTTTGTTTAGCAGAGCCCTTGAACCAATCCAGCAATCGGCGAAGCGAACTCTTGACAAACCGAACTTGCCAATGGTTTAAAATGGAAAAACCAAGGGCTATTTAGCATGCCTTCTTTTTGTCCCCGTCGCCCTTGTTAAAGTGAAGTCAAACCATTGGCGTGTTTGTCAAGAGCGATTGCGTGGCCTTTCCACTAATAAATGAAAAAGCACCAACCCACCTAATGAGTTTTCATAGAACTTTTGACACTAC
>NZ_JBLVQN010000087.1:0-2025 GCF_058323225.1 Neobacillus sp. PVCKKU3 | reverse complement strand
AAGCCCAGTGGTAAAATGTCAAGCACAAAAAAATAAACAATTGGAAATTATGTTGGTACAAAGCCGAAAAAGATCAAAAAAAGGGTATACCAAATAAACCTCGCACTATATTCCAATTTATACCAGTAATTTAGTGTGCGAAGCTGGGTGATTGAAAGGATGTGAAAGAGTAGATCTTAATTTCTCCTTTCTGGTGGTGTGTACAATTGATTGGTGCGTAGTAGCGAGTACACCAACCGTACCAATTTTCTTGCGGTTAAGACGAGTGCGCGTTTGTGTTTATGCTTAGGAACTTCGTTATACTTTTTTGTGTAAAAAGCTTTGTATTCTGAGTCATACTTTCGAATCTTATCGGCAGATTGAATGAGATAATACCGTAAATACTTATTTCCGGTTCTCAATCTCATCGTCTCCTCTGATTCGTATTCGCCAGATTGATTTTGGCTCCATACAAGGCCAGCGTATTTCGCTAATGCATGGTGGTCTTTAAATCGTTTTATATCGCCAATTTCAGCGATTAATCCAGCTGCATATACATCCCCAATCCCTTTTACAGAGGTAAGGGTTTGCGTTATGCCTTTCATCAATTTCGCAATCTCTTTGTCCAATCGCTTTACTTGTGATTCGATATGTTGAATCGTGCTCAGGGTAACGGATAAAGAGATGTTGACCGGGTCTTGCATTACCTTGTTTAAACGATAGGATGACCGCGCTAGCTTTTGAAGATACGCAGCTATTTCTTCGGGATTTTCAAATCGGTTTTTCCCTTTATCCTGTAAGAACTCGACGAGTTCTTCAATACTCATTTCGGCAATCGTTTCCGGCTCCAATTCTTCCATAACAGCCAGACTGGTTGTCCCGAATGTATCGGAAAAGGGATTATCTTGCCTAAGTCCGCTGAACTTTAAAAAGAGTTGGTTAAGGAAATAGGTTTTATTCCGGGCGATTTCTTTCATAAAATGAAACCTTGTACGGGTCAGCCGTTGTAAGGCTTCATATTGGATAGCATCTTTCATTTGATTTAGTAGTCTGCCAAATCTCAGGTGGTCAGCTATGACCCAGGCATCAATGCGATCGTTTTTGACAAGGGAATCATAGCCCTTCTTAAAACGAGCGACTTTTCTAGCGTTTAGAACATAAATAAAAGACTGGAACCGTGGTTCGTAGCCTTTAAGTTGATCTTGAAGATAATGGGCAAGGTGCCAACTATATAAATCCGTGGCTTCCATCCCAATCTTTAGTTGATTTACCTGACTTTTTTCCGCTGTTTCCAGCATTCTTTTGACCAGGGTTTCGGCCCCATTTTGATCATTGGGAACAGAAAAGTCAGCTAATGATGAACCGTCCTCAAACATGAAATGGACATGATGGGACTTCAAACTTACGTCTACACCAACAAGCATTTGTGACATACCAATCACCTCCAGTATATGAGTTAATCAAGTACGTTCCAGACCTGGGTGCCCATGGGAATCATTGAGTCTGCCTCGTCATCAGCACTCAAAGAAAAGAAGCCCATAATGAGCGCTACACTCGCTTCTTTTACAGCGGCGCAACCAGTGGTTAGACCTTCAACAATGAACCATAGGTAGCAGGCTTTTTAAGCAGTACACCGAAAGGTGTCCGCAAGGGGGAGAAGCTATATCCTGATACGAACTTGTCGGTTCCTATTGTCCCATGGACGGGCCTGAAATTCTATAAAAAATGACGGAGTAAAACGCTGGAGCCTCCTCCATTCTCCGCCATTTCTCGATATTCAGTTTTTAAAGGCACAACAAATAAACGTAAGGGGAACTGTCCCCCTACGAAACGGAACAATACATTATTACTTTTCTTAATATTAATAATTGCCTTTGGCTTCCCCATCAGCTGGGGTAAAACAAGGGTAAAACAAAAATTATTTGACGAGGAAGCCGAAAGGCTTACCTTAATAACAACCTATAGGAATCTAGAGTGAATTTTAGAGGATCCGGATCGACTGGAAATTCTTCTAGAAAGAGCTCTTACTACTAATATACGAGGGGG
>NZ_JBLVQN010000086.1:0-2053 GCF_058323225.1 Neobacillus sp. PVCKKU3 | reverse complement strand
TTGTATTTTGTCATATTTTTGATATATTTGTAAATAGGGTGTCGAAAGGAGGAATAAAAAGGTTGAAAAGAGGTTACATCAGAGGAATAGGGATATTAGGATTATTGTTAGCAATTACCATTCTTTTTGGGATTAACCATCCTGTTTCAGCAGATACCGTTGAAAACAACACAAACGGCTATTTAATAGAAGTTACTGAGGGAACCGAATTTTATAAATTTGATGAGACCCAACCCGCAGGAACTTTTACAAAAAGCTATCAAATCTTAGCTGAAACAATTGAAGGTGAACGAGTAGAGTTTTCGTTAAATAATCAACGCTACTGGTTGTCTAGCAAAAATATAACGATTCAGCAAAACGCTAACAACAATCCTACGATAGAAAATGAAACTTTGAATTATCCTCTTGTACAAGTAAATATTGAGAGTCAATCCAAGGTTTACAGTGATTCAGAGTTAACTAATGATTTTGTTGTTTTTACTTCTGAGCAAAACATGGAGGTTTATGACCAAGGAGACTATTATCAGTTTCTTTTTAATAACCAATGGGTGTATCTACCTAAAATAAAAGAACCTACACTTTCTCCTGAGGTTAAAACTGATACGATCACTCCGACTGATACAGTCATTACGAACAATCAAACAGATTCTTCGGCTGCATTGAATAGTATGGAATTAACTTTCCAAAAATACTTTCAAACAACAAAGGATGTACCGGTTTTCTCCGATAAGAATAAAACCTCTATTGTTGCGATTTTAAAAAGCCAGCAAGAATTCCGGATTATAAATCAGGATGACAATTGGATTCAGGTTTTGGATGGTAATAATGTTGGATTTATTGAGAAGGATGGAATCATTCCATCTGATGGGGGTACTATAAAGAATCCGTTTCAAAATGTTATCCCCTCAAATAGAAAGATTACCTTAATATCAGATGTCCCAATATTTGATACAAGCTCTGGTGTAAGAGTGGAATTTGCCCAACTTAAAAAAGGTATGACCTTTAATATATTAGAGGAAGACCCATATTGGTATAAAATTGATTTTATCAATAGGGTGGGTTATATCTATAAATCTAGTGCAAAGAAAGAATTTTCAAGTGGGGACAAATTCTTTACTGTTAGAGAAAGCACTGGTTTATTTTATACTAAAAATAATCAGTCCATTATGGTAGCTGAGTTATTAAAAGATCAAGAGTTTGCGATAGTTGCAGATTATGGAGACTGGTTGGTAATCAACTTTCAAGGTGAGACTGCATTCGTTTGGAAATCAGCTACCGAACCTTCGAATGGATTAAGTATAAAAAATAAAACTGTGACAACTTTTAATAATAATCGCTTATTTACTGCTCTAGTAGATTTACCTGTTTATGATGTATCTTCTGGTACTAGGATTCCATATGCCTGGATTAAAGCAGGAAATGTCTATAAAATTATTGACCAAGATCCATACTGGTACCAAATTGATGTAGGAGGCAGGGTTGGATTTGTCAATAAAAGTGGCGCACTTGCTCAGTTCATAGGGACAGACAGATATTTTAAGGTTAAATACGATACTGGAGTATTTGTAAATTCGCCTAACGGTTCTATTCTTGTAGCTCAGTTAAAAACTGATCAAGAGTTTGAAAGATTAGCGGATTATGGCGACTGGCATCTGGTTTCCTATGAAGGGAAAGAAGCTTTTGTATTTGAAGCTGCCACGGAACCTTCCTCCGGCGCAACTATTACAAATAAAAGATTGGGAACCGAGAAAAAAATAAGATCATTTACAGCCTTAACAAACACTGTGGTATACTATACAAATCTTTCGGGAGTTCGTACTCCATATGCTACCTTAGTGCAAGGACAAAAATATAATGCCCTCTGGGAAGATAACTATTGGTTCCAAGTGGATGTTTTAGGAAGAGTGGGCTTTGTTAATAAATCAGGAGTAAAAGGGGATTTTATACAAAGTGATCGTTACCTAAAAATAGTAAATGATAAGACTCCAATCTATGTTAATAGAGGAGGCCAATCTGTTGTTATAGCGGAAATTAATGCTGGAGAAGAAATCGA
>NZ_JBLVQN010000085.1:0-2134 GCF_058323225.1 Neobacillus sp. PVCKKU3 | reverse complement strand
ACAAGCATGAATTTACTGTTAAAGGTTGGGCGATGTTACTTCGGTAATAACAAGCCCCGAATCCTGGAAGGTATCTTCTCTCGGGGGTGAAAGTCCTCCCGTAGGGATACTGGTATAACCTACGAAGACTAATCTAGGGCATTACCGTGAGGTAATGTCTGAAGGAGATGCGGAAAATCGAGAGACCCGTAGTCGGATGAGCAGACCCAAATGCGAAAGCGTGAAGTACAAAACGGCTGGATAAGTTGACGACCGTGCGAATATAACGGGAAGTCCAAAGAATAATGCTTCTTAGCCAAAGAACCAGTCGACTAAGAAGAGCTTATCAAGTGATGGTGCTGGGTATGTTCAGAAGGAAAGTGCGGTGACCCCGTGAGGTCTCCGCTTTAACTTTAGGTGTTGATATATAAGGAAAATCCGAAGTTATCAATACAAGTGGAGAAGTCAGACGCCCTCATAGTACGGAAGTAGGATTGGGACCAAACGCAATCTGAACGGAAGGGGGAGCGACCTCGTGGCTCTACATTTATAAAAGTGTGCAATGTCAACAGAACACGTTACCTAGGTAAAAACGAACTGGATGTGCACAATGAAAGGTGTGGAATAAGCATTGAATCAAGAACTAAAGTTCAAATGGCACAGTATATATGGACAGATTCTTTTCGACAGAAAACTTAAAACAGCTTGGGAAAAAGTCAAAAACAATAATGGAGCAGGAGGAATAGACGGAGAAACGGTACAAAGTTACGAAAGTAACGAAGATGAAAATCTCCGCAAGTTACTTCAAAAACTAAGGTTGAAGGAGTATAAACCCTCACCTGTACGAAGAAAGTACATTCCCAAAAAGAATGGAAAACTTCGTCCACTGGGAATTCCAAATATTGAAGACCGTATAGTCCAACAAGCTGTGGTTAATGTCCTAGAACCCAAATGTGAAGAACTCATTTTCCACAAATGGTCTTGTGGCTACCGCCCCAATCTTGGTGCAAAAAGAGTAATGCAAATCATTACATGGAACATTGAGAGTGGTTTCAACTTTATTTACGATTGCGATATTAAGGGGTTCTTTGACAATATACCTCATAAGAGGTTGATGAGAATACTTAACAAATATATTACAGATGGAACCGTACTCGACTTAATCTGGAAATGGCTTAAAGCTGGCTACATGGAAGAAGGAAAATATTATACAGTTGAGGCGGGTACTCCACAGGGGGGTGTCATCTCGCCATTACTTGCGAATCTCTTTCTTAGCGAGTTAGACTGGGAACTTGAAGCACATGGAATTCGTTTCGTCAGATATGCCGACGACTTTCTTTTATTTGCCAAAACAAAAGATGATATTGTACGAGCAGAGTCAATTACAAAACAAAAACTTGCAGAACTAGGACTCGAAATATCCGTTGAGAAAACCAAAATCGTAGATTTTAACCACGATGATTTTGATTTTCTTGGATTTACATTCGGACATTGGAGAAAAAGAAAGAAAGACGGAAAACCATATTACTTAGCTAAACCAAAGGATTCCACATGGAAGGATTTTCGCCAAAAGATAAAGGATAAGACAAAGAAATCCCTAACCTTCAGCAAAGAAGTCTGGGTTGAACGTGTGAACCAAGTGATACGTGGGAAAGTAAACTACTTTCTAACCCTTTGGAATGCGATAAATGAAAATAAAAAGTACGATAGGGAATTTTCATGTTTCTTTAATGTCTTCAAGAATGAGTTACTTGCCATTGATAGCTACACCAGAAGAAGGCTAAGGGTAGCAATGATACACGACCATCCAAGCCAAAAGAAAGGTCAAAGGATGACCACAAAATGGGGAATTGGGTATTTTGCAAAGATAGGGCTCGTTCCAGCTTTCCAATATTATTATGGGAAACAATTTGGTTACACATTAGAAGATTATGTCCAATATATGAAAAGAAAACACGAAAACAGGTACAAAAGGGCTCTTAAAACTGCAAAAGAACGGGGAGAAGAATACTTTACACCCGAGAGAGTTCGCAAACTAAACTGTGTACAGGGTAAATAAAGCATTCAATGTAACACGTTGGTAAGCCGTATGCCTTAATAGGGCACGTACGGTTTGATAAGGGGGAAGCCTCGTGAGAGGTTTCCCTACTTTATT
>NZ_JBLVQN010000084.1:0-2317 GCF_058323225.1 Neobacillus sp. PVCKKU3 | reverse complement strand
AAGACTAGCAGATTATGGTGATTGGCATTTGGTCTTGAGTGGAAATGAATACGGATATATTTGGAAGGATAATACCATTCCGAGCTTAGGGACAGAAATTCAAAACAAAAATACTTCTAGACCGATAGGAATCCAATTTATCACAACTTCTGATATGCAAGTAAAGGATGCGCAAACAGGTAAATATTTCGCCGTTTTAAAACAAAATCAGGTCTACCAATCCTATGGTGGAGATAGTAACTGGGTTGCGGTGGACGTTGGAGGAAGACTGGGATATGTTGGGGTTTGGGGTACAGAGATATCCAAGTCATTATATGGAAAAATAATAGTATTGGATGCTGGGCACGGAGGTTCTGATTCAGGTGCTCTGGGTTCAAACAATAAGGAAAAAGATTTAAACCTAAAAACCGTTTTAGAACTTGCTAAAATTCTTCAACAAGAAGGGGCAACTGTAATATTAACTAGATATACCGATTTATTTTTGACTCTTCAAGAACGTGTGGGGATAAGTAATTCTAACTATGCAGATGCATTTATCAGTATCCACTACAATTCTTCGACAGATTCTAGAAGCAATGGTGTTGAAACGTATTATTATTCTCCAAAAGATATATTATTAGCGGAGTCTGTCCATCAAGGTCTTATTGATTATGTTCCACTTAAAAACAGAGGAACATTCTTCGGGGATTTCCACGTTATTCGTGAAAATATACAACCAGCAATCTTAGTGGAACTGGGGTTCATTTCAAATCCAACAGAAGAAAAAATAATTGCAACGGACAGCTATTTTTATAGTGCAGCTAACGGAATTTTAAATGGTTTAAAAAAATATTTTCAAACAATTTAAATTATCTTTTCCGGAAACAACGTTAAATTGATATAAGGTTGCTAGATTCTATTTTCAATAGGAATTAGCAACCCAATTTTTTTGAATTCGACAGTTTTCGGAGGTATACCTATTTAAAAGCCCTTATACTTTAGGATTCTGAGTTAATTTTTTAGTATTATTTCTACGATAGTTCATATCTAAAGGATTCGGAAAATTTAATTTTTTATTTAGTCCGTCTATCACGAAATTTAACCGAATTTGCTCCCAAGAATTCGCTATAGGGAATTAGTGAGATGAAGAAGGTAAATAGGGCAGTTAAAGTAACTACAATGAAATATTTCATTGCCAATCCAATCGTTCCGCTAAAAAATAATACAAATTCAGGCGAATGTTCCGAAAATACATAGAAAATTAATAGAATAAAAGGATGTGTAAGATAGATTAAAAAGGAGTGCTTTGATATCCATTCAACTACATTATTCACAGTTCTATTATTATATTCGTAAAATTGAATAGCCATTCCAAAAATAAAGTAGAAACTAATAATAGAATAAAAAGCTCTTAAATATTCCGAGTTAATATTTGTAGCACTTTGCTTGTAATAAATTACAAATGTAAATAACCATACAATCATCCAAAAAAGTTCTTTTCTATAAATAATTTGTCTCACTTTATTGATATGAAGAAGTGTATGCATCCCAAAAACAAAATATATTAGCCAGTTAAGTGGTTGGTAGAATCCATACACTCCAAGTAATACCTTAAAAAACTCTAAATAATGTGTACTGACAATAAAAAAACAAATTGATAATATCAGAAATATGTTAGGCCTACTAATCATACCTTTTTTTATTAAGGGAAAAAGTAAATACAAAAAAAATAAAATAACCAAAAAGTATAAATGAAACAAAGTATTTCCAAATAATAATCCCTTGATCAATCTTACCACAGCTTGATTCAATGTTTCATCAGGGCTAAAGTATAGTTTATATACTATAAAATAAAAAATACTCCAAAAAAAGTATGGGAAAACAATTTTATTTAATCGCTTTTTTTCAAAGCTAAGATATGAAGTATTTTTATTTAATTCAGCATTCATAAGTCCAAAACCCGATAAAATTATAAAAATCGGTACTGCATTTACCATTGATTTATTCCATAACAAAGCAAATGAGTTAGCTGAAACGTAATCTGCTGAAACGTGAATCCCAACAACAAATAATGCAGCTATAGCACGAATGAAGTCTATCTCAATAAATCTTTGTGCCTTCAATAATATCCTCCTTACATTTCGCTTTTTTTAAGTTAATTATATCACTTTTTAATAAAATTTCCGTTTAAAGAAGTTTTCAGTATACCATTTCCTAAATTTTACTTTACCCATTGTTTTAATTTTTAATTGTAAAATTAAATCTCACTTTATTATGATAATATGCTAAAAAATAACTTCGTAATATAGTTGGGAATTAATTTACATTAAATGAAAGA
>NZ_JBLVQN010000083.1:0-3528 GCF_058323225.1 Neobacillus sp. PVCKKU3 | reverse complement strand
AACCCCATTAATGGGGTTTTTTAACCTTTATATATTTTATCTTCCTAAACCAATCCCTGTATTGGATTTAACGAGGACTTCCTCATATTTTTTAACATCAGCTTTTTGGCTGGAAAAGATGGTTCCAAGGTAACCAGCCAGGAAACCAAGCGGAATGGAAACTATCCCTGGTGTTGTGTAAGGGAATAATGGGTTCCCTACAAAAATAGCTTTACCTACTTCCGGGCTAAATACATTCGGACTGATCAGCACTAAGCCGATAGCTGAAATTAGACCGACAACCATCGCCCACATCGCGCCGGTTGTATTAAAGCGTTTCCAATAGATGGTGTAAAGAATAACCGGTAAATTCGCGCTAGCTGCAACAGCAAAGGCGAGCGAAACAAGGAAGGCGACATTCAGCGTCTGTGCGCCTAAGGCCAGAATAATGGATACGACAGAAACCCCAATGGCTGCGTAACGGGCCATCAATACCTGTTGCTTTTCGGTTGCTTTTCCTTTTTTCAAAATTTCATTGTAAAAGTCATGGGAAAAAGCTGAAGCTGCTGTCAGCACCAGCCCTGCAACAACAGCAAGAATAGTTGCAAACGCCACCGCAGAAATAAAGGCAAACAACATATTACCGCCAATTGCTTGAGCCAATAAAGGCGCTGCCATATTTCCGGCTGGGTTGGCAGCAATAATTTTTTCATTGCCGACAAATGCTGCAGCACCGAAACCAAGGAAAATGGTCATAACGTAAAATATTCCAATAACCCAAGTAGCATAAACAACAGACGAGCGTGCCGTCTTGGCATCTTTTACGGTAAAGAAGCGGACAAGAATGTGCGGAAGCCCTGCCGTCCCAAGAACAAGCCCCATATTTAGAGATAATGTATCCAGGCCGTCTTTGTACTTTACACCTGGATTTAGGAAGGATTCCTTTAAAGGAGTTGCCGTTTTCATTTGGGCAAACATATCGGTAAGGCTGAAATTAAACTTGGCAAAAACAATCATAGAAATAATGAAGGTGCCGCCCATTAACAGGATTGCTTTGATAATTTGCACCCAGCTTGTTGCATGCATTCCGCCAAAAATAACATATACCGTCATTAACACGCCGACGATTAAGACAGAGGTTGTATACTCCAAACCTAATAATAATTTAATAAGTGCACCAGCACCGACAAGCTGAGCAATCATATAAAAAATAGAAATCGTCATTGTATTCATGGCGGCGAATCCGCGGATTTTTTTGGCATCAAAACGGGCCGCTATCATATCGGCAAAGGTGTATTTGCCAAGGTTTCTTAACGGTTCCGCTACCAAATAAAGAACGACAAGGTAAGCCACTAGAAACCCAATGCTATAGAAAAATCCATCAAAACCGGTCAGGGCTACAGCACCGGCAATTCCTAGGAAGGATGCTGCAGACATATAGTCACCTGCAATGGCAAGTCCATTTTGCCAGCCGGTAAGGCCTCCGCCAGCCGTGTAAAATTCACTGGCATTCTTAGTTTTCTTGGAAGCGAAATAGGTGATGACCAACGTTACGAGAACAATGGCAAGAAACATAAGGAATGCAGGGGTATTCATTAGCTATTCCCCCTTTCTTGAATGACCTGGGATGATAACTCATCAAACCTTGCCGCTTTCTTAGAATAAAGCATACATAAACCCCATGTCATAACAAACTGAAGGAAAGCAAATACCCATGCCCAAGTAATACTTCCGATAAATTTTGTATTAAGTATCGTTGAATAAGAGGTTAAGATTGGCAAGGCAAAATAAAAACAGAAAAAGAAGATAGTAAATGGAATTATAAATTTTTTCTTTTCGGAGAGTAATGTCTGAAACGAAGAAGACTGGACAATAGAACTGTAATCGCTTTCAGTTTGAGCGTTTATTTTTTTAGCTTCCAAAGAGAAGCTCCCCCTTTCGTATAAACCACTGGATTAAAGAATGTGGAATTAAGATAAAAAAAGATGATGACAGGTAATGATGCAGGGGCCAAAGGTGTTATAAAGCTTCTGATACAATAGGCTTGAGATTTCCCTCCTTCCAATTACAAATATTTCTAAAATTTGAAAATATTTTACGTTTTTTATTATAATTTTAAGAGAATCATAGTTGCAAGGGAAAATTTTCTTATTTTGGAATTTTATATGAACTTTGGAGAAATAAAAAAAACCTTTGCAGTTGCAAAGGTTTTTTCAGAATAATGATGGAGACTATCGGGATCGAACCGACGACCTCTTGCATGCCATGCAAGCGCTCTCCCAGCTGAGCTAAGCCCCCGATGGATTAGTACAAGAAAAATTATATCTGCATTACGAGCGTATTGCAAGAGGAAATTTAAAGAATTAAAAAAATATTTTTAACTAATGCTTTCAATTTCCACTTTTTTAACACCTTCTAAATCAGAAACAGCCGTATATACATCCGTTGTTTTTTCGCGGTAGTCAACAGCAACTAAAATTTGTACCAGGTGATCACCGTTATCTAGATCCTTAATCCGTATCCTGCGCAAAATATATTTTTTCTCAAGTAAATAAGATATAGCTTTATCTATCTGATCCCGGTCTCGAATAAATAATTGAAGCATGATTTCTTTTTCCCGTAATTGCTTTGGTCCGAAAATTTTCATAACGGCAGGGATAAATTCTACACTAATTATAAGTAGGGCAACGCCGACGAATGCTTCTAAATAAAATCCCGCTCCTACGGCAATCCCGATACCGGCAGCCCCCCAAATCATGGCAGCAGTAGTTAGCCCGGAAATGCTGTCATTGCCTCGTCTTAAAATGACACCTGCTCCAAGGAAACCAATTCCCGAGACGATTTGTGCCGCCAACCGCAAAGGGTCCATAGTAATTCTAACTTCCTTTGAATCAGGGAACATATAAGCTGATTCAATAGATACAATTGTCAGCAAGCAACTGACAACTGAAATGACGAGACTTGTTTTTAATCCTACCGGCTTTCTTTTTAATTCACGCTCAAGGCCAATAATTAGACCGAATACAGCTGAAATTCCTAATTTCATCAATATATCTAAATCCAAGCTGCTCATAAATTCACGTCCATTTTATATATTCGTTTTTGAAAACCCATTTGTTATTATATATACTCTGATTCTTGCATAAAGGACTGCAATATGGAAGAACAAAAGCGTACGCTTCATTAATTACATATACAATTATTGTTTGTTTTATGTATTTGCAGTCTAGAATTTGTAATATGCTTCTAACATTTCTTAAGGATGAAATTACAAGGATAAAATTCGTTTCTTGAGGTCGATAATAATTTTTAATGGATATATAGGTGGAGAACTTAAAATCATTTCAAAAAAAGTTATAAATTATATTGCAAACATTTATTTATCATGGTATATTAATTCTCGTCCTCTTCGACAGTGTCAAACAACTGAAAAAGAAATTTAAAAAAGTTATTGACATCGGGAAGCTGACTGTGATAAATTAAGGGAGTCGCTTTTGAGAGCGACGCTAGAAAATAGCGAGTGAACAAACACTCAACAGTATGATAGTT
>NZ_JBLVQN010000082.1:0-4330 GCF_058323225.1 Neobacillus sp. PVCKKU3 | reverse complement strand
AGGGAACATGTTGAAAAAGTGGGATTTATCTAACCAAAGCAGAACAATACAATTTATAGCTGCTATTATAACCGCTTGTTTTGGAGGGTTGCTTTTTCATCTAATAAAGGTGCCAATTCCCTGGCTTCTTGGACCAATGGCAGCCCTTTTGATTGCGTCACGATTCAGAAATGTTACATTTTATTGGCCCGTTGCCATGAGAGATACGGGATTAATTATTGTAGGTTATTCAATTGGAATTTCTTTTACAAAAAGTTCACTTTCAGACATCATTAGCCATCTCCCTTCCATGTTGGTCCTGACAACCTTAATCGTACTAGCTTGTGCAGGTATGGCTTTTGTCATCTCTAAATGGTCCGGCATTGATTATCCAACAGCTTTAACGAGCAGTATTCCAGGTGGGTTATCACAAATTGTTATCTTTGCCGAAGAAATGAAGGGGATTGATCTTACAATCGTTACCTTTTTCCATGTAACCAGAGTTCTGGTCGTTGTTTTTTTACTCCCGTTTGTCGTTTTTAGTCCTATCTTTTTAAAAGAAAGAACAATGGGCTCAGCAGAAATAGTGAACAACAGTATACCATGGAATCAGTTTTTCCCTGGTATCTTATTTTTTGCAGTCATTTGCTTGTTAGCCGCTATAATCGGGAAAAAAATTAAATTGCCGGCACCATATTTTTTAGCACCAGTCATGGTTGCTGCCTTACTTAACCTTTTCGTTTTAAAGGGATTACCTCTTCCTCCTTCTCTCCTTAACTTCGCTCAATTTATGGTTGGCGGTTATATAGGTTTGTTATTAAAACCCGAGAAAATGGAAAGTAAAAAGAAAATTATATCCTTTGCTCTGATAAGCGGGATCATTATGGTGGGTATAACAATGGCTTTTAGCCTGCTGTTAACAAAGACATATCATTTATCGACAATAACCGGATTTCTAAGTCTAGCCCCTGGGGGCATGGATCAAATGGGAATCATTGCACATGAAGTCAATGCGGATTTATCAACGGTGACTAGCTATCAACTTTTTCGAATGCTTTATATTTATATTGCTGTTCCTCCTTTATTAAGATTGGTATTAAAATTAAGCCTAAGAAAAAAACAACAAATCATAAATGTTCATGGAGTCAAAAGAAAAGAAGAAATCGAGTGATTTCTTCTTTTCTTTTTTTTAACCCAGGAAAGAAAAATTTAGTAGAATAATAAATTATTTTTATACTAAAACGAAAAAAACGATATTTTATTTATTCAGAAAATTCAATTACGATTATTGTAATCTAAAAATTAACACTTTTAGATGGTTAAAAAGGGGTGAACTTAATTAATTAATGAGAGCTATAGGCTGAACAGCAATACTATTAAAAAAATAAGGAGAGATTCTATGATGAACAGAAATGTAAGGGATTACAAGGAGTCGAGTGTGGGGAATAAGAAAAGTAAACTTATTAATTTAGCAAAAATGTCTGTGCTATCTTTAGCTTTACTGCTTCCATTGGCAGGTTGTGGTAGCAATGCTAGTTCAGGCGGTGCTTCAAAGGAAGGAAATAAGGACTCAGATATTCAAAAACTAGAAATTAAACTATCACACGTTGCAGCGGATAACACGCCAAAAGGTTTAGCGGCACTTAAATTTAAAGAAATCGTTGAAGAAAAAAGCGCCGGCAATATAAAAGTTAAGGTTTTTCCATCAGGCCAGCTTTACGGTGATAATGATGAGATTGAAGCAGTTCAAGCAGGGAACGTGCAAATAATTATACCTGCAGCAGCAAAATTAAGTGGTTTTGAAGAAACATTCGAGATATTTGATTTGCCATTTATCTTTAAAAATGAAGAACATCTTCGTGCTTTTGAAGATGGTGAGGCAGGCCAACAACTTTTGGCAACATTAGATAACCACGGAATGAAGGGTCTGGCATTTTGGCCAAATGGTTTTAAGCATATTACGAATAATAAAGTAGCTATTAAGGAGCCAAAAGACCTGAAATCTTTAAAAATTCGTACACATGGCGGTCAAATTATAAATGAGTTTTATGATGCTTTAGGTGCTTCTTCGACGAAAATAGCCTTCAATGAAACCTATCAAGCCCTTCAATTAGGTACAATTGATGGTCAGGAAAATAGTATTGTCAATATTGAAACACAAAAATATGGTGAAGTGCAAAATAATCTGACTATTACCGGTCACGCCAGATCAGAATATGCTGTTGTTACTAATAAACAATGGTGGGATGGATTAAATAAAAAAACACAAAATCTATTAACAGATGCCATGAAAGCAGCGACTGACGAAGGAAGAAATCAAGTAGAAAAGCTAGAGAAAGAATCGATGGAGAAAATCAAGAATGAAGGAAAGATTAAGATTGTTGAATTGTCAGACCAAGACAAAGAGAAGTTTAAGCAAGCCACAAAACCTGTTTTTGATAAGTGGGCAAAAAAGATGAATCAAGAAATTCTAACTAAAGCTATTGAAGCAGGAAACTAAAAAGAGGGATCTTACTCTCTCTTTTTAGGAATTGAAGTCTTACTATCAGCTTTTAGATAAGGAGGCAGGGGCCTTGAGCATCATTAAAAAAATATATTTGTTTTTTGAGGACTTTTCCTCAGCTCTTTTTCTTATAACCGGTTTAGGTCTTATGTTTTATGAGGTAATTATGCGCTACGTGTTTAATTCTCCGACAATCTGGATTAATGAAACAGCTAGTATTCTAGTAGTATGGGGAATTCTGTTTGGATTATCTGTCGGGCTTCGTGATAACCACCATATTAGCGTAGATATTTTTTATACATTATTTCCAAGAAAAATACAGAAATTCATTGATATCTTCGCCAATCTCGTTGGTATCGGCTTCTGTATGTTCCTGACTTATAACGGATTTGTGTTAGTGGAGCATTCTTTTAATAGTGGTCAAGTTACAATGGATACAAGGACACCGTATTGGATTTATTATCTTGTTATCCCTATTTCTGGGCTGATGTTTATGATCCGCTTTATTGATAAGACCATAAGGATAATCAAGAATGATGGAAAGGGGGAGAACTTGGATGGAAACCATACTGCTTTTTAGTACATTTGCGATACTCCTTCTTCTAAGAATTCCGATTGCTGTCGCTTTAATAGCTTCAACAACATTTATGTTTTGGCTGGATGGGAGTTTTAATATGTGGACTATTCCACAAAAAATTTTCACTAGCATGAATTCTGTAACCTTAATGGCCATTCCTGGTTTTGTCTTGGCTGGTACGATTATCGCTAAGGGGGGAATAGCTAAATATTTAATTGATTCATTAAGAGCTTGGATTGGTCACATATCCGGAGGATTATCAGTGGTTACGATTGTAGCTTGTGCATTCTTTGCTGCGATAAGTGGATCAAGTCCTGCTACCGCTGCTGCTATTGGTTCGATCATGGTTCCTGCGATGGTTAACGCTGGATATAGTAAGCGATATGCGATGGGATTAGTTGCAGCTTCCGGTACATTGGGCATTCTTATTCCACCAAGTATCCCATTAATTGTATACGGCGTTGTAACAGAACAATCCATTGGGGCGTTGTTTATGGCAGGTGTGATTCCAGGGGTTGGATTAACATTATGTCTTGTTATTTATTCCATTATTTATGCTCGTATTAAAGGCTTTGGAAAATTAGAAAAAGCAAGTTGGCAGGAACGATTTCAAGCATCAAGGAAAGCCATTTGGGGTGCTTTTCTACCTGTTTTGATATTAGGATGTATTTATACAGGTACGACTACACCGACTGAAGCATCCATTGTATCAGCCATATATGCTGTCATTGTTTCACTTCTGGTGTATAAAGAGACATCGCTGCAGAAATGGAAGGAAATCCTTAATGAAAGTATTGGCATAACGGCGATGATTATGCTGATTATTGCAGGCGCAATGACGTTTTCACTGTTTATGACACAGGAACAAATTCCACAAGCGCTTGCTGAAAAAATGATGGGTTTAGAGTCTTTGGATGTCGTATTATTCTTTGTCCTAACGGCAATCCTATTCTTTATTTTAGGTATGTTCTTAGAGTCTTCTTCTATTATGCTTATCACACTCCCGTTATTATTGCCAATCATGTTATCATTAGGAATTAATCCAATACATTTTGCCATTGTGATGATCCTCAACATGGAAATTGCACAAATTACGCCTCCGGTTGGTTTAAACTTATTCGTCATTGGCGGCATAGCAAAATCAAAATTAGATGAAGTATTTAAGGGCTGTGTTCCGTTCATCGTTCTCATGATCATCTACATGGTGATCGTCATGGCGTGGCCAGAACTCTCTCTTTGGCTACCAAAACAACAAACGTAATCTATTTTGA
>NZ_JBLVQN010000081.1:0-4842 GCF_058323225.1 Neobacillus sp. PVCKKU3 | reverse complement strand
TTTTGATGCACAAGAACCGTCCCTGCGTCTCATCTTGGGATTTTTAAAGTTTGTCCCACATATATTGTATCTGTTGTTAAGCCGTTTAGTTCTTTAATAGCAGTGACGGTGGTGTTATACCGCATCGCAATGGCGGATAAGGAATCACCGGACACCACTTTGTACGTAATGACTGTTGCATTCATTTGTGTAGTGTTTGTTGTCGTGATTTTTAAGGTTTGTCCTACATAAATCGTGTCAGTTGTTAAATGGTTTTCTTCTTTAATGGCTGTCACCGTCGTATTATATCGATTTGCAATGACTGATAATGAATCGCCCGCCACTACCGTATAGTCTACGGTGGTGGTTGCAGCAGGCGCCGGCGTAGGTGCGGGTGTTGTATTCGTGCCGGTTGTGTTCGGTAATGTTAATGCCTGGCCAATATAAAGAGTGTCGGTAGTCAAATTGTTGATTTCTTTAATTTGGCTGACAGTTGTATTGTATCGAAGGGCTAGTGAATATAAATTATCGCCCGCAACAACTGTATACGATATATACGATGGAGTAGGCGGAGCGACCGCTTCCATAGGTGGAGGAGCCTGAGATACGGCCACGGTTGTAGGAAGGGTAGTCACATAACTGTTCCAAACCTCTGTGTTCTCCTGTCCGATACTCCAGTTTCCAACACCGCGCAAATTATATTTACTAATCAGCAATAATTTTTGCCGGATGGATTCCTCATTTTCAAACCAGATGGTATAGGTTCCAGCTGCCAAAGTTGTCCCGCCGACAACTGGCTTTGGGTCTCCATTTTTAATAGTAATAATCGTCTTTGGTGTTTTGCTTACTTCATCAAAAACAACCGTTCCATTATATTGTTTTATTAATTGTTCCACCTGCCAATTGGAAATTCCAAACCCTCCATAGGTTTGCCCCTGAATCCAATATCGACCGTATTGGGCAATGCCTAAGACAATTTTATTGGCTGCGACATTTTGATTGAGGGCATATTGGACTGACCTTTCCACCCAAGGGACACTGGCAACAGGTCCAGCATCTCCGCCCGGATAGCTTTCATCATAACTCATGATCATTAAATAATCAGCATACTTAGCCAAGCTGTTATAGTCATACGAGCCATGCCATCCTGTCGTCCAGCCATTAGGATTTGCAGCGACCGCAACGGAAACTTCCTTCCAGGCTGGGATCTTTTCCCGCAATAATCGAACAAACTCAGTATAGTTGGCCCGGTCCACTTCCGTGACATTTTCAATGTCCACATTGACCCCATCCAAATTATAGCGGGCAACGGCGTCCGCAATCTGCTGTGCGGCCAGCTCTTTATTGGCGAGCAAGGCCCGGCCGAGATTTCGGTCCCAATGATTGCTTAAGAATGGGACAATACGGATTCCTTGTAAATGCATCGCGGAAATAAAGGCTGGGTCCAAGCTGTAGGTCAATTTCAAGGTACCATTCGCATTTATATCAAAATAACTCGGCGACACGGTATTAACGGAGCTGGCTGTTTGGTTCACCATCGAAACGTAATCCTGGGTGTTACCGAAATACATGTAGCCGAGATTGACGACTTCACTTGCTGTTACAGGCAATCGTAACAGCTGATTTGGCTGAATGACATCATTGGTTAGCCGATTTAATGCCATTAATGCCTCTACGGTGGTGTTATACCGTTTGGCAATCGTATATAGGGTTTCGCCGGTTGCAGCTGTATGGCTGTATAGCGGAACCGAGGCTAATGTACTGATATTTCCCGCAAAGTCCGTTTGATATACAGAAGCCGTCGCGGCCCCGGTCATATCTGCTTGGTCTAGATAGAATTTTAAGGTATAAAAACCTTCTGCGTCCGCTGTTCCAGAAGTGCTCAATAACTCTGTCCCATTTGTGCTGCGAATGGTTGCATAAACGACAGAATAGGGTTCCGCTGTGCCAAGCATCGTATAAATTGGACGCTTATTTTCAAAACTAAAGCCGTTTTTGGATACGACTGGATTTGGAACAACGGTATCTTTTACAACCGTTGAAGTTTGACTGATACTTGCATTTCCTGCTTTATCAATCAGCATGATTTCCAGCGTTAAGGTTCCATCTTTCAAACTGGCTACATCAAAGTTGAGATTAAATTTGCCGTTTGAAATCATGGCCGATTTGGCTATATTGGTGGTCCCATCGCTAACGGTGACCTTAACCAAAGCACCTTCTTCCACAGAAGAACCACTGACAGAAAATTGATTCTGATTTAACAGATTAACATATGGTGCCATGGTTGTTACTGGCACTTCCGGTGCAGTTGTATCCTTTGTTATGGTCAGAGGCTGAAGCTGGCTCCTGTTCCCGGCAGCGTCAGTGGCCATAACAGCTACTGTAATATCCCCATCCTTTAGGCTGCTAATATCAACAGGTAGAGTAAAATTGCCTCGCGAATCCGTCGCGGTGGTTTTAACCAGGCTGGTTACACCGTCTGAAATGGTCAAGTCCAGTTTGATAAGCGGTTCAGCTGTACCACTTAGTTTATAGGTACTGACGTTTCCGCCAAAAATAATTGGAGGCTGGTTAAACTGGATACTCGCAGGACCGAGTGTATCTTTGTTCAGCGTCTTGACGGCTAATGGGCTCATATTCCCTGCTTGGTCGACTTGGGTAATTTCGAATCGGACATCGCCATCATTTAGGTTGGACAGGTCTACGGGAATAGTGTATCCGCCAGTTTCATTCACCTGTCCGATTAATTCAACGCTCTTGCCTGTACCATCGAAGGCCTTGATGTTCACCTGTGCATTTGGTTCACCAGTTCCGGTTAGCAAAAATGAGCTCTTGTTTTCCTGATTAATAAAATTGTTATTATTTAAAATTGGTGCAAGGGGAGCACTTGTATCTTTGGCAACAGTCATTTTTCCAGCTGGACTTTTGATTCCCGTTGGACTTGTTTGCACAGCCGAAATGATGAGGGCACCATCCCTCAGGGCAGTTACATCCACATTAGCAATAAATTCTCCGTTGGCATTTGCAACAGCAGTTGTTGTGATGGCATCTCCTAAAGTCCCATCTGATACAGATATGTCCACTCTTGACCCAGGCCGGGCAGTCCCGAATATCGGATAATTTGTAGCTGTTTGGCTGTTAATTATTTTCGCATTTCCGATCAGCGGCGCATCCAGGCTAGTGTCCTTTGTAATCGTGGTTTGTCTGGTGGCGCTAATATTTCCCGATGGATCGATAGCCCGTGCGGTGACGGTTAATTGCCCGTCATTTAGAGAAATCAAATCGGCATTTGCACGAAATTCGCCTATTTCATTGGCAATTGCTCTCATCGTTACATTTGCATGGACACCGTCTGAAACGGTCAAATCCACGAAGGCTCCAGGGTCAGTTACTCCAAAAAGGGTGTAATTTTTTACATTCTCAATCGTTACCTTTACGGTACTATCTAGGACAGGTTCATTGATAATGGTATCTTTCGTGACAATTAATCGGCTTTCAGGACTTCGATTTCCTGCCTGGTCCGCTGCGACAGCGCTAATTGTAATCGTTCCGTCCGGTGAGCCGGAAGTGTCCACTTTTGTTTCAAACCTGCCGCTGGCATCAGCTTTTATTTGAAGCAATTTTGCTGGACTGATTCCATCTGATAATGTTAGATAGACGGTTGCGTTTGCTTCAGTAGTCCCTGAAATGGAAGTACTTGCCTGATTGATTGAAGTAATTTTACTAATTGAGTTTAGTAAAGGTGCTGCAGGTGCTGTTGTATCGGCAGGTACTGTGCTCCCTGCTGGAATCGTTAGGATCTGGCCGACATAAATCATATCGCTTGTTAATTTATTTGCTGCTTTAATTTGCTCCACTGTCGTGTTAAATCGCTTGGCAATAAGTGATAAAGAGTCGCCTGCTACCACTGTATAGTTTGTGGTGGTTACTGTAGAAGGCGGAGTCTGCGACTGTACTGGTTCCGGGCTTTGAACGGTTTGCGTCTGCGGTACAATTAAGAATTGGCCGATAAATATGCTCTCAGTAGTTAAATTGTTTAGATTTTTAATTGTATCCACTGTAGTGGCGAATTTTTTTGCTATTTGATATAAGGTATCCCCCGCTGCTACTTGATACGTACTTGTTTTGGTAGTGTCCACAGTAGGGGCAGGTGCTGGAGCAGGCACGGGTTCCGGAGTAGGTGTCGGCTTTGGCGTTGGTGTAGCAGCTGTTGTTTGCTCAACAGTCCTTGGAATCCTAATTTTTTGTCCAATCGAAAGGAAATCGCTCGGAAGCTGATTATAAGAACGAATACTATCGACGGATGTGTTAAACTTCCTCGAAATCGAATATAAAGTGTCGCCTGCAACGACTGTATATGTATAAAAAGGCAGGTTTAATACCTGTTCTACATAAATAGTGTCAGAAGTTAAATTGTTTGTAGTTTTAATAGACGATACTGTTACATTAAACTTCCTTGCAATTGAATATAAACTGTCGCCGGCCTGGACTTTATACACATCGTACTGACCAGTTTGTTGAGTCTGACCAGCGATTGCAGTTTCTGCACCTACCTTCGTAATGTCGGAACCAAAATAAATAGTCGTTACCAAAAGTGAACCAGCCATAACCTTGGCCGCATTAATATTTAAATAAGGGAACCTTTCCCTAATTAAATGATTGATTTGTACTTGGAGAGTCTTTTTTCTGAAATCTGAGGGTCCCAGCTCATTCGAAAACTCCTCCAAATAAGAATCGAGGTAAACCACTAACGTAACCCCGCCTCGTTCTTGGAGCAGCTCATATCTTTTAATCTCCACTTAACCACCTCCATTTAATAAAATGAAGCATGGGGACGGTTCTTATGCATCATTTTGATGCATA
>NZ_JBLVQN010000080.1:0-5210 GCF_058323225.1 Neobacillus sp. PVCKKU3 | reverse complement strand
TTGCTTCACTTTTTTGTTGTAATTTCGACGTACCTTAACCAGTGTTACTACTCGAATTTTGTCGAAGATTGATAGAGTTTTTTGTTTGTAGGAAATGGTAGAATAGAGTGCAACTGAATATTGTGAGGGTGGCCAGTTGTTGATCTTCTTTTCCTTTTAATAGGGAAGGAGGTGATCGATCTGGAAAATGTTCTTGAAATCTTAGGAGAAATTCTTAAGGGAATAATGCGTGAAATTATCGCTTATTTCTTTCGGAAAAACGTTCTAGAGTACAAGAAAACCACCCCGCGCCGTAGGAAGCAAAAAGGGTGGTCCTCAAAAATAATTAAACATTGACAACCACCACCCTGACGGTAGAGGTTGCAGAGAGAAGTGTTCGCAGCACTTCTCTTTTTTATTATATATTCCATTATATACAAAAATATTCAGATTTAAAAGTGCGACTTTGGGGCAGGCACCCACGTTGCAAATCCTGCACTGTTCAATAAATATTTAATTTTTGTCGTAGTTTGTTGTTTGTGTTTGTTTTTTTACAATTAATTCGTTACGTCGCTTTTGGTGCCAACTTCGACGTATTCTGAAAGGAGATTTACCGGATGGTTAACGGTTGAATTCATCTTAGCTATGTCGCAATTTATTCCAAAAATGCAACTGAAGCTTCCTGTTTTTCGGTCATCGATTTATCCTTTAGCTCTGAATTGAATGTTGAAGCTTATTCTTTTACTTTCAACGTCAACGGCATTCCTTTTTTTACTGTAGCCGTGAAGATTTGTGTATCCGGTGGATTTAAGTGTGTGATACTTTCCAGGTTATCAAGGAATAGAGGAAAGGTCATTTTTAGCTCCTTGTTAATTAAAATAATCAATTCCAGCATGCAGCGAATTTTTTCACTGTAGGATAAAACCCGGTACGGTCTGTTTTTATAGGAAATTAGGAAATCCGGCCGTAATTCTCCATTCTTTAATTGTTTAAACAAATCAACCCTTGCATCGGTTAAATACTTATTAATATGGTTTTGATGGCTATTTGCTAGTTGACCCATTCGGTGCTTAATCTGTTTAAGTTCATCGGAAAGAGCCATTTTCTTTTCAGCAAGCTCTTTTAATTCCTGTTCTACACTTTCTAATTGAATGATCTGTTTTTCGGAGCTTTCTTTTGATGGTGAATCTGGAAACTGCTCGTCCAATGCCTTTAATTCCATTTCCAAAACGGTTTTGCTATGTGACAAATCCGAATAATGGCGCCGCTCTGCTTCAAGCTTTTTTTCTAGAAAATCGATTTCTTTGAGTAACTCGTTCTTTCTTTCGAATTGACTCATCCTTATGGCTTGGATACGGTTGTCGGGCAGTTTTTGCTGGCAAGTTGGACAATACTCATTTATAGATTGCTCAGCCAGTTGGATTTCTTTCAGTTTATCCCGGCAGCTTGATACTTTTGCCTGCTGTTGATAGCCTTCTTTGAGCTGTTTTTCCAACTTGAATTTAATCGACTCTAGTTCTTCTTGCAGTTGTTTTTTTCGAGAAACTATATGTTCGGGTGTTGGGATGGTCTCATTTGTGTGGGCAGGCATGGCTTCAATCTGTTTGAGTAAAACCGACTTTTGACCTTCGTAATAAGTTCCGGAGGAATCCGCTTGTTTTATTTGTTTTGAAATCCGCTTTTTCTCTTTTTCGAACTCATCAAATGTATCTTTTTCATTCAGCAGGAATTTAATAATAAAGGTCCTCGCCGCGGCTTTCTCTTCCTCGGGAAAAATATCAGGAAAAAAGCAATAGATAAACGGTTGGTAGTCCCCAAGTAACTTCTTTATGTTACTTTCCTTTGCGGGTTCATGATTGATAAAAACGGTTGTTGTACCTTTTGCGTTCATGGTTCTTGTAATGATGTATTCATGGTTGTTGACGAAAAGAGTTACCTCCACCTTCATCGACGTTTTTCCCTCTTGCAAATAATCTTTCACATATCCTTTATAGCCATGCTTGGTCATGCCAAATAGGCAAAAAACGATAGCTTCCCCAATGGAGGACTTCCCGGTATAGTTATCGCCAAAAAAGTGATTGATTTTTCCGAAATGATACTGGGAACTGGTGTGGCACTTAAAATTTGTAAGCACCAATTTCTTTATAAACATACAATCATCCTTTAATTATACAGATTGTTCGTATATCCATATTATGACATAACTGCTGGATTATAGATATGGCTAAACTAGTAACTTAAAGATTAGTGATTGTTGGTGGGGAGCCTTTTTCATGGGAAGAAGTCGGCAAGGTGCTTATGTTGTATGAAGGCTTTCAGAGAAAGATCGAAATGCATCATATGATAGATGATTTAGAGTGAGTTGCGGGTGCCGGGGGCATGCTGCCGCTCAATTTTAGGGGTCAGTCACTACTCGAATTTTGTCGAAGGTTGATAGAGTTTATTATGTTAGAATAATGATAGTATGGGGTTGCAGCTGAATATTGTTAGGGTGGCTTGGTTGTCAATCTTCTTTTCCTGTATTTTTGGGGGGAAGGGAGGTGATAATCATGGAAACCGTTCTTGAATTCATTCGTGAAATTCTGAAGGGAATCGTGCGGGAATTAACGGTGCAATTCTTTCGGAAAAACGTCCTAGAAAACAAGACACCACCCTCACGCCGTCGCAAGCAAAAGGGTGGTTCTCGAAAAAACTAAAACATAGACAACCACCACCCAGACGGTAGTAGTTGCAGGGAGAAGTGTTACCAGCACTTCTCTTTTTTATTATATATCCATTATATACAGAAGTATTCCAAATTAAAAGGGGAATAGGTTTGGTGACTGTCACCAACTGAATTTTGCTGACGATTGATAGATTTGAGAAACATCGTGGGACACTTGAAGGAAAGCGTAAACTAGAAAACGCAAGCGAATGTTTGGTAAGATTGCCTAAGAGGTGCCTGTCACCTGATTAAATGAGGCAGAAGAACCGTCCCCATGCTTCATATGAGACAGAAGAACCAATCCATGCTTCATAAGGAAGTGAACGAACATGAAACCAGCTATACAATTTAATCATGTTAATTACTCTATTGATGGTCAGCCGATTTTGAGGGATATTTCTGGGGCTTTTTTTGATGGGGAGATTACGACTTTGGTGGGGCCTTCGGGGGCTGGGAAGACGACGCTGCTTAAGTTGTGCAATGGGCTGTTGTCGCCAAACGATGGAGACATTATGGTGAATGGTCTAAACATTAATGATTATGACCCTGTGGAATTGCGGAGGAAGGTTGGGATGGCGCTTCAAAGTGCGCCGATGATTGATGGAAGTGTACATAAAAATTTGGCACTGCCCCTGGAGCTGCAAGGGAAACGGCTTCCGGATTTACAAGCGATAGATTTATTACATGACGTGGGTTTGTCAGAAGATTTTTTACATAGGAACAGCAGGGAATTATCAGGCGGTCAGCGTCAGAAAGTATCAATTGCCCGTACGTTGGTGAATCAGCCGCAAATATTATTATTGGATGAAATTACTTCATCTCTCGATCAAGTTTCGCAAAAGGAGATTGAGGAACTGATTGTCAAAATCAACCGGAAGTATGGCGTGACGATTGTTTGGATCACACACAACTTAAAACAGGCTTTACATGTCGGGTCGTATACATGGGTGATGATGGCAGGGGAAATCGTTGAAACAGGAAAAAGTGATTTATTAGAATCGCCAAGCAATGAGCGGGTAAGGCAGTTTGTTAAGGGGGAATTGGGATGAGCACCATGGCCTTAATCTTTTCTCTCATTTTCGTTCTCATTCCCATCGTCTTATCGAAGACCTTGAACCTTGGCCTGGAAAAAGATGCGACGATCGCCGTCATCCGCTCCATCATCCAATTGCTTGTTGTGGGTTATATTCTTAAATTTGTGTTCGACTCCAAAAGCATTATTTATATTTTCTTAATGGTTGCCGTGATGATTATAGCAGCGACTTTGAATGCCCGTAAAAAAGGAACAGCGATTAAAGGGATTACGTGGAAAATTGCGGTTACGTTAATTTTTATCGAAGTGTTAACGCAAAGCATCTTACTTGGGTTCAATATTACACCCCATACCGCCCAATATATCATTCCAATCAGCGGGATGATGATTGGCAATGGAATGGTGCTGGCCATCCTGTTTCTTAATCGGTTTATTGCAGAGACCGAGTCCCATCAGGACCAGACAGAACTGATCCTATCTCTTGGAGGAACACCTAAACAGGCCGTCCACACCCAGTTGATGACCTCCATCAAAGCAAGTATGATTCCGACCATTGAGAGTCAAAAAACGATTGGACTGGTTCAGCTCCCTGGGATGATGAGCGGCCAAATCATTGCAGGTGCGAGCCCTGTACAGGCAGTTCAATTCCAGCTGCTCGTGCTGTTCCTGCTTTTAACGACAGCATCCATCACAAGTATCATGCTTGGGTTTTTATCATACCCAACGATGTTTAACCAACGCATGCAGATAGTGAGAAGTAAATAATGATGCACGGGGACGGTTCTACTGCCTCAAAGTGAGGCGGAAGAACCGTCCCTGTGCTTTACAATTCCAATATTGAAATTTATTCTTTTTCTTTCAACGTCAACGGCATTCCTTTTTTTACTGTGGCCGTGAAGATTTGCGTATCCGGCGGAGGGCGGATTTAACATTTTCTAATTGATTGATCAGTTTTTCGGGGCTTTCGTTTGGTGGCGAATCTCGAAACTGTTCGTCCTCCATTCTTATTATGAGATAATCACATAGGATGAAATTACCAGTTGAAATCCATGCCAAAAAGGTATATATTATTACTCCAGTCACTTTTTTTGGTGACGAAATACATTAGGATATGAAACAATAATGTTTTTATCTTGATTAAATGAAAAAACTTTTACTTGAATCATAGTACCAATGGTGTTATGATGTAAAAGTCGCTTTTGAAAAGAGCTTTCAAGTCAATCGCAATTGGAAATAATTGATGGTTGATAGATTGTAAGAAATGCGATACAATATAATTCCTGTCGCTTTTACGAGTGACAAAGATAGTTCTTTGAAAACTAAACAAACAAAAACGTCAACAAACAATAATTATCATGTTCCTTCTATTAATATAGAAAACATGAGCCAACGTAACATTTTTGAGCTAATCAACTCAACTTTATTGGAGAGTTTGATCCTGGCTCAGGACGAACGCTGGCGGCGTGCCTAATACATGCAAGTCGAGCGAATTAC
>NZ_JBLVQN010000008.1:0-146174 GCF_058323225.1 Neobacillus sp. PVCKKU3 | reverse complement strand
CATCGGGAAATCCCGATGCTTTTATCCCCAAAAATATGGGGTTTCCTGATAGACATAATAATTGAGCCAGTTGGAAAAGAACAAATGGCCATGAGAGCGCCAGCGATTGATTGGCGGCTGGGTTGGGTCGTTATTTGGAAAATAGTTTTCCGGCATGTGAATTTCGAGGCCCTTAGATAAGTCTCTGTCATATTCCTGTGCTAATGTATCAGATTCATATTCTAAATGACCGGTAATCATGACATGCCTTCGGTCTGTTGAGGCGATTAATAATGCGCCTGCATCCTCGGAAGCAGCTAATAATTTTAACTCAGGGTTGCTTTTGATGGCCTCAATTGAAACATCCGTATAGCGTGAGTGCGGTGCATAGAATTGATCATCAAAGCCCCGTAATAAAATATCATTTTGTTCAAAAATTCGATGGGAATAAATGCCCGAGCATTTCCGTGTAAGCTCGAATTTTCTAATTCCATAATGATGGAAAAGCGCGGCTTGTGCTCCCCAGCAAATATGTAGTGTCGAGGTAACATTAGTTTTGGTCCAATCCATGATTTCGGTTAATTCCGACCAATATTTAACCTGTTCGAATTCTAATAACTCGACAGGCGCGCCGGTAATAATCATCCCATCAAACTTTTGATTCTTAACTTCAGAGAAGGTAGTGTAAAACATCTCTAAATGCTGCTTGCTAGTATGAGTGGATTCATACGAGGATGTTTTTAAAAATTTGACATTAACCTGGAGCGGAGAGTTTCCCAATAGCCGTAACAGCTGCGTTTCCGCTTTTTCTTTTTCTGGCATTAAATTTAGGATTAAAATCTTTAATGGCCGGATATCTTGGCTCGTCGCCCGTTCATCGTCCATGATAAAAATGTTTTCCTGGTCTAAAACTTCCCGGGCTGGAAGAAGTTTCGGAATGTTAATAGGCAAGTGACCATCCCCTTTACAATTAAAAAAGTTATATTCATTTATACAATGGTTAATAAAAGAAATCAATGAATATTTTTAAAATTTGATAATTCTATTATAAACATTATTCTAAATACAGAAAAGATAATAATTTGTTCATAATTATCTGTCGGAATGAAAACGCCTTTTTGATACAATTTAAAGGTAGTTACTTTTAAATATAAAGAATGCGGGGGATTGAATTGGCAATGGAGATTAGTGTAAAATCGGACATTGAAATTGCTCAAGGATCAAAAATGCTGCCGATTGTAGATGTTGCAAATAGGCTGGGGCTTGAAGAAGATGATCTTGAACTGTATGGCAAATATAAAGCAAAGCTGTCTACCGATGCACTGGCCAAATTAAAAACAAAAGAAAGCGGGAAAATTATTCTCGTAACGGCGATTAGTCCAACCCCTGCCGGAGAAGGGAAATCGACGGTCACTGTTGGATTGGGTGATGCTTTTAACCGGATTGGCAAAAAGACGATGATTGCGATACGGGAGCCGTCCTTGGGTCCGACGATGGGCATTAAGGGAGGGGCTGCCGGAGGAGGCTATGCTCAAGTTCTCCCAATGGAGGATATTAACCTGCATTTTACCGGCGACCTTCATGCAATAACGACGGCAAACAACGCCCTTGCTGCGTTTATTGATAACCACCTTCAGCAAGGGAACGAGCTTAATATCGATCCGCGCAGAATTGTTTGGAAACGAGCGGTAGATTTAAATGACCGAGCCCTCCGGAAGGTTATTGTAGGTCTTGGCGGACCGCTTCAGGGCATGCCAAGGGAGGATGGCTTTGATATCACAGTTGCGTCTGAAATCATGGCAGTATTATGTTTAGCAACAGATATAAAAGACTTGAAATCACGGTTAGCGAGAATGGTAGTCGCCTACAATTACAATAAGGAACCGGTAACGGTCGGTGATTTAGGGGTTTCAGGGGCATTGACTTTATTATTAAAAGATGCGGTAAAACCCAACCTTGTCCAAACCATTGAACATACGCCGGCCCTAGTCCACGGCGGTCCTTTTGCGAATATCGCACATGGGTGTAACAGTGTGATCGCGACACTGACTGCAGCAAAATTAGCTGATTACGTGGTTACGGAAGCGGGTTTTGGGGCCGATTTGGGAGCGGAAAAGTTTTTACATATCAAATCGAGAATAGCCGGAATTAAACCTGAGGCTGTTGTCATTGTCGCTACCATTCGGGCTTTAAAAATGCATGGCGGTGTGGCGAAGCAGGATTTAGCAGAGGAAAATATTCCGGCGCTGACACTTGGCTTTGCCAATTTGCAAAAACATATTGAAACGATTAAAAGCTTTGGGCTGCCGGTAGTTGTCGCCGTAAATAAATTTATCACAGATACCGACCTTGAAATCCAGACACTGCTAGAATGGTGCAAACGGGAAAACGTCTCAGCCGCTTTGACAGAGGTTTGGGAAAAGGGAGGCGAAGGCGGAATTGAACTGGCTGAGACCCTTTTGTCTGTCATCAGTAAGGAAAAGAACAATTTCCACCCTTTATATGACATGGCAGACCCGATTGATAAGAAGATAAGAACTATCGTCCAAAAGGTTTACGGCGGCAAAGATGTCGAGTTTTCCCCAAAAGCAAAAAAACAAATGCAGGATTTTGAAAAAAATGGCTGGTCCTACTTAGCTGTTTGTATGGCGAAAACGCAATATTCCCTATCGGACGATCCGGCAAAGCTTGGCAGACCATCAGATTTTACCGTTACGGTAAGGGAATTCAAACCATCGATAGGTGCAGGATTTATCGTTGCTTTAACCGGTGAGGTTATGACGATGCCAGGCCTGCCGAAAAAACCGGCGGCCTTGAATATGGACGTAGATGAAAATGGGAATGCGGTAGGCCTATTCTAAAGGAGTCGAAGCGCAGTATGTTTGATCCAACAGCCTTTGATAACATGAAGGTCGTAATCGAAGGCGCCCTTTATGATTTGGATATGAGCGGTGAAATCCTTGTAACCGATCGCAATGATTGGCTTAATCTAGCGAAAATGTCCCGATTGTTTACGATCAGCTTTGGTTTAAGAGAAAGCAGGCTTCCGATACATGCGAAAATGGAATTAGAAGCAAGGCTTAACAACTTAGCAGCGGAACTCCTTCCAGAGTCACTTTCAGAGCAGAATGCCGGGTGCTATGTGAAGCTGCAATTTTCACTCGAACTCCCTGAAAACCAAAGGGATTTTTACGGATTATATAAAATTTTCCAAAATATTTGGGGGGAAACAAGGAAAATCTCCCAGTCTGTTGAATATAACCCTTTAGAAAAGTCAAAAAATATCCGCTTAGTCATTTCCATTGACTTTGAGAGAATTGTCAAAGAGGAGCAAATGGAGGACTTTGCTGAGATGACGGAATTTATGATTGCCACTATACAACAACTTGAGGAATACGGAAGTGGCAGCTAAAGGGGGAGATTTGGATGTCAATCTATCAGTTTAAGGCGAAAGCTATAGATGGAGAGGAAATTTCACTAAAGCAATTTGATGGGAAGGTTCTGCTCATTGTCAACACTGCCAGCAAGTGCGGTTTTACACCTCAGTATCGGGAGCTTCAAGGACTTTATGAAGCGTATAAAGAAAAGGGTTTCTCGGTTCTGGGGTTTCCTTGCAATCAGTTTATGAGTCAGGAGCCTGGGACGGAAGCAGATATTAAATCCTTTTGTGAATTAAATTACGGCGTCACCTTTCCGATGTTTGCAAAGGTCGATGTAAATGGCGTATACGCTCACCCGCTGTTCGTCTATATAAGAAAGCAGACACCGGGAATCTTTGGTTTTAATACAGTCAAGTGGAACTTCACGAAATTTCTTGTTGACCAAAAAGGAAATGTTGTAAAACGTTTTGCACCGAACGTAAAGCCAAGTGAAATTGCCAAAGATATCGAAGCACTACTTAGCTAATGACAAGCCGGCATTTTGCCGGTTTGTTTTTTAGGCATTATAATTATTTACAATATTCCGAATTACAGTTACTATTAGTAGTAGGTACTAATTATTAATCAAGGGGAGATGACCGTGGTTAAAACGGCGTGGGTGACTGACAGCACGGCTTATTTAGATGAAGAATTAAGAAAACATCCTGATATATTTAGCGTTCCATTATCCGTTATTCTTGACGGGGAGGTATTTGCGGATGGGATTGACTTGACCTCACATGAATTGTTTGAGAAGTTAAAGCACCTTAAAAGCCCTCCAAAGACATCCCAGCCTTCAGTCGGGGCGTTTCAGGAAGTGTTCGAAAGGCTCTCTAAAGATTATGACCAAATTGTCGCTGTCCATCTTTCCGGGAAGCTGAGCGGTACAGTATCTTCCAGTGAGCAGGCATCAAAGCTCGTGGATATCCCAGTCACAATTTTTGATTCAAATATTCTTACTCTGCCAATGTCGGCATTGATGAAAAAAGGAATGGAATTATTGGCGGAAGGTCATAATCTCGAACACGTCATCAAACAAATGGAAGAAATAAGAGATACAAACGAAACATACGTATTGGTTGGAAGTCTTGAGCAGCTTCACCGCGGCGGCAGAATGTCGGGCGTGCAATTCTTTCTGGGCAGCATGTTAAACGTCAAGCCAGTGATTTCATTTGATAATGGAGCCTTGTATGTGAAGGAGAAAGTCCGCAGCGAGAAAAAGGCCAAGGATAAAATTCTCGAATATTTTAAACAGGCTTATGAATTGCATCACTTTAAAGAAGTGTATTTATTGTATGGTCTGCATAAAGAGCATACAGTTGATTGGCGGCAGGAAATACAAACACGCTATCCGGAACTGAATGTGCTTGATGCACCATTAGGGGCCGTCATCGGTGTCCATGCAGGGGAAAATACACTCGGCATCAGCTGGTTTAATGGATTAAAATAAAAATGCTATAAAAAGATAACCTCGCTTTTTCGGGGTTATTTTTTCTTGTTTGGCTGATATTCGTGTTAAAATAGCAAGGATAAAGGCAGGTGCTAAATTTGATAGACAAAATTATAGAGCAGACGGAAGAATTTGTCCGTAATCAATTAGGTGAGGATTCAACCGGTCATGACTGGTTCCATGTGGACCGCGTCAGACGGAATGCCATACATATTAGCAAGGCGGAACAGCAGGGCGCCCCATTTATCATAGAAATGGCTGCCTTGCTTCATGATATTCCTGATGAAAAGCTGAATTATAGCGAAGAAGCAGGGAAACAGAAACTTGAGAGCTTTATGGAGACGATCCCCCTCAAGGATGTTGAAAAAAATCACATTAGGGAGATTATTTTTTCTATTTCCTATAAAGGCGGTCATGGTAGCAAGCTTTCATCGGTGGAAGCAAAAATTGTTCAGGATGCAGATCGGCTGGATGCCATCGGCGCGATAGGTATTGCAAGAGCCTTTGCTTACGGCGGCAAAAAAGGGCAGTCCATCTATGACCCGGCTATCATGGTGAGGGAAACAATGAGCCAGGAAGAATATCGAAGAGGAAAATCAACGAGCATCCATCATTTCTATGAAAAATTATTAAAATTAAAAGATTTATTAAATACCGAGACGGCAATGCAAATGGCGGAGCCAAGGCAGCAAATGATGCAATCGTTTTTAGAACAATTTTACCGTGAATGGAATGGTCAACAATCATGAAAATGCTGACAGTCGAAAATGTTTCAAAAACATACGGGGAAAAGCAATTATTTTCTAATATTTCGTTTACCATCGGCGAAAAAGAACGTGCCGGGCTGATTGGAGTAAATGGAACTGGAAAATCTTCATTGTTAAAAATCGTGGCAGGTTTGGATGTGCCTGATGAAGGAAAAATCATATCCGGTAAAGATTATTCCATTGCTTACCTGTCGCAGCAGCCTGATTTTGAAATGGACCGGACTATACTAGAACAAGTTTTTCACGGGGATGCGCCAATCCTTAAGCTGATGAGGGAATATGAAAATATACTTATGGAGTTAAATGCTGCACCAGATGATGTGAAACTTCAGGATGAACTTTTCCGTCTGCAGAAGCAGATGGATGCTTTGGACGCCTGGGATGCAAGCACAAATGCCAAGTCGGTCTTAACAAAATTGGGCATTGAAGATTTTACCCAAAGAGTTGGCAGTTTGTCCGGGGGCCAGAAGAAACGGGTTGCGTTGGCACAGGTATTAATCGCTGAACCCGATTTGCTTATATTGGATGAACCGACAAACCACCTCGATTTTGATAGCGTTAAGTGGCTTGAGGATTACTTGAGCAGATATAAGGGCTCCATCCTCCTCGTCACCCATGACCGCTACTTTTTGGATCGGGTTACCAATCGGATGTTTGAGCTTGATGGCGGCAATTTATACAGCTATAAAGGCAATTATGCCGCTTTTCTGGAGGCAAAAGCGATCCGCGAGGAAAATGAGGCGGCCACATTTGAAAAAAGAAAGAACCTGTTCAGACGAGAACTGGAATGGATCCGGCGCGGGGCAAAGGCGAGGACGACTAAACAAAAGGCGCGGATTCAGCGTTTTGAAGAGCTTGACGAAAAGCTCTCAAGCGGAAAGTCGTCAGGTGAAAAGCTTGATATTTCTTTGAATGGCAGTCGCTTAGGTAAGCAGGTATTTGAACTAAAAGATGCATCCAAGCGGTATGGTCAAAAAGCAATCCTTAACGGCTTTGATTTGCTTGTCAAACCGGGGGACAGAATTGGCATTATCGGTAGGAACGGAACTGGTAAATCCACATTATTAAATATCCTCGCTAAGCGCATCCCTCTTGATGAGGGAGAGTTTAATCTGGGTGCTACTGTGAAAATCGCCTACTATACCCAGGAAAGCGAGGATATGGATGAAAATAAGCGGATGATTGAATATATTAAGGAAACAGCGCAAATCGTCGAGACATCAGACGGGAAGACGATTTCCGCGGCACAAATGCTTGAGCGCTTTTTATTTCCTCCATATACGCATGGGACACCAATTCGCAAGCTGTCGGGCGGGGAGAAACGCCGTTTGTATTTATTGAAAATCCTGATGACAGCACCGAATGTCTTGCTGCTTGATGAGCCGACCAACGATCTTGATACTCAGACATTGACGGTCTTGGAAGACTACCTTGAGGAGTTTCCTGGTGTCGTGATTACTGTTTCCCACGACCGTTATTTTCTTGATAAAGTCGCTGAACAACTGTTAGTGCTGCGCGGGGAAGGTAAGATTGATTTCTTTTTTGGAAATTATAGCGAATATTTGGAAAAAGAAACAGCCATGCAAGATACCTTGAAAGCAGCACCTGCCGCTGCTCCAGCTGTTAAGGCTCCTGAGAAGGAAAAAAAGAAGAAAATGACCTATATGGAGAAAAAAGAGTGGGCCGAGATTGATGAGGCAATTGCTAAAACCGAAGTTGGGCTTGAAGAAGTGGCAGCGGAAATGGCTTCGGCTGGGAGCAATTTTTCAAGATTACAGGATTTAATGAAAAAAGAAGCTGAGTTGAACGAAAAATTGGAGCACTTAATCGAAAGATGGTCCTATTTGGCTGAATTGGCTGAGAATGAGTGAGAGTACGCCTTATTGCGTGCTCTTTTTTGTAACTTGGAAATATATCTACAAAAATTAGGCAGATATCTACAATTTTTTTGGTGATATCTACATTTCTAGAAATTTATCTACAAAAATAAAGTTGATATCTACAAATTTTCAAAGGATATCTACAATCACCACAAAAATGGAAAATGAGAACTAACCATTTATTAGGCATCTTACATGAATATACTCCTCTCATTATGTTAAACTTGTTAAAGAAAACATATGAATAAGGTGAGTATGTTGAAAATTAAGTCAATTGAACCGACGCCAAGTCCGAATACGATGAAAATCCTTCTTGACCATGAGCTTCCAATGGGCAAGAGCCATAATTATAAAAAGGAAACAGCGCTGGATGCACCCCCTGTTATTCAAGCCGTCCTCCAAATAGAGGGCATTAAGGGCGTATATCATGTGGCTGATTTCCTAGCTGTTGAACGCAACGCTAAATATGACTGGAAGGAACTCCTGCCAAAGGTCCGCCAGGCATTCGGTGAAGATACTGACCAAATCGCAAACACTGCAAAAGCAATCAACGATCATTTTGGTGAAATCAAAGTGGAAGTTCAAATGTTCAAGGGGATTCCGCTTCAAGTTAAGCTGACAGATGGCACTTCTGAAAAAAGGTTCGGAATGCCCGACTACTTTTTAAAAGCGCGGGAAAATGCCCAGCTTCCGGAGGATAATTATATTTTGCTGCGGAAATGGGATCATCAAGGAGTTAGATATGGTGAAATGGATCAGGTTGGGCCGGAGGTTGTCGAGGAACTAATCGCGGCTTATCCCACGCTGCGCCTTGAAGAACTTGTCCAAAAAGCGCAAGCTGCAGAAACTCAATCGGAGCAAAAAACAAAGCCGAATCGCCGTAAAGTGACGGCTGATGACATGAGTAACCCTGATTGGCAGGTCCGCTACCAGCTACTTGAGCAAATGGATGATCCGGATTTGGAGGATTTGCCAATGCTCGAAAAAGCACTCTCTGATGAAAAGCCATCTATCCGCAGACTTGCCACTGTTTATCTTGGAATGATTAAGGACCAAGCAGTATTGCCGCTGTTATACCGCGCTTTAAAGGATAAAACCGTAACCGTCCGAAGAACAGCAGGCGATTGCTTATCGGACCTCGGCTTCCCCGAAGCGCAGGACGAAATGCTTGAAGCCTTGAAAGACCCGAGCAAATTGGTCCGCTGGCGGGCCGCGATGTTCCTTTACGAGGTTGGAGATGAAAAGGCGCTTTCAGCTCTCAAGGCTGCTGAAAATGACCCTGAATTCGAGGTAAGTATGCAAATCAGGATGGCAATTGAGCGAATTGAGGGCGGGGAAGAAGCAAAAGGCTCCGTTTGGAAGCAAATGACGGAAGCAAGAAAATCGGAAGAGTAAATTTGTTTATACTAAAATTTATGGAGGTTATATAATATGTCAAATGCTTATGAAGAATATATGAGACAAATGGTCATACCAATGCGGCAGGAGTTAACAAACGCTGGTTTTGCAGAACTGACAACGTCAGAAGATGTTGAAAAATTTATGGAAAACGCAAAAGGCACAACACTTGTCGTGGTGAATTCTGTTTGCGGCTGTGCCGCTGGATTAGCACGCCCAGCAGCAACACAGGCAGTTCTAAACAGCGAGAAAAAACCAGATCAACTTGTCACCGTTTTTGCAGGCCAAGATAAAGAAGCAACAGCGAAGATGCGCGAGTATTTCGAAGGGATCGAACCGTCATCACCATCGATGGCGTTATTAAAGGATAATAAAGTAGTCCATTTTATCCCGCGCCATGATATCGAAGGAATGCCGATGGAAACCGTAATGCAAAATATATTAGGGGCATTAGAAGCTCATTGCTAAAAACTTTAAGAGGACGTGCGATAGCCGTCCTTTTTTACTACTAAATACACAATAGGATGGAATACCATGTTTATTACCACTTCAGGCAGAACGAATCAGCTTAAGAAAGAAGAAGCCATCCAGATTTCAAAGCTCTTGGATGCACCCTATATCCCCCGCAGGAAAAAATCCATTAGCCAATTACAAAAGGAAGCAAACAGCGATTGTCTTGTAGTAGGCAAAGAACGTCTGGAATTACATAAGGCAGAATTTGCTGAGCCTTTTTTCTTTCACCCAAACTCCGCGATGTTCCGCATTAAACGTCTCCTAAGAGGAGAGCATGACCCTTTTGCCGATGCTGCCAAGTTGGAAAAAGGGATGAACGTTTTAGATTGCACTCTTGGATTGGCCGGAGATGCAATAGTCGCAAGCCTTCTCGTCGGAAGTGAGGGAAAAGTCACGGGACTAGAAGGGCAGAAATTTTTGGCCTACGTTGTGAAGGCGGGTCTCCAATCGTGGGATTCCGGCATTCTTGAAATGAACCAAGCAATGAAAAGAATCACAGTCATTAATTCTACTGCCCATGACTATTTAAAGCTGCAGGCAGAAGCCTCCGTCGATTGTGTCTATTTTGACCCAATGTTTGAAGAAAGCATCAAAGAGTCTGAGGGAATTAAGGCTTTAGGGCAGTTTGCCATTTATGAAGAGCTGGGAATGGAAACAATTAATGAGGCGATACGAGTGGCCAAGCATCGCGTTGTCTTAAAGGACCATTACCAAAGCTCGAGATTTGAAAAATACGGATTTCAGGTAATAAAAAGACAAACCGCAAAATTTCATTATGGTTTTATTGAAAAATAATTCTGCTTTTCTATTTCTGGAAAAAAGCAGTATACTTAATAATAGAAATTACATATTTTTTACAGGAACAAGGTGAATCGAGGATGAATAAATGGGTTCGTAAATCACTTTTTGTTTTCATATCGATTTTAACTTTTGGGCTCGTCACACCTGCGCAGTTAATGAACGCTGTCAATGCCGAGACGCCAAAAGATCAAGATGTTTTCGAAATACAAACGGGAGAGGATGGGTATTCTCAAGGATATTTCGAAGAAACAAAGTTTAATAGAGAGCGCTTTATACAAGAAATGATGCTGCAGGCAGAAACCCAATCCTATCAAAAATTCGGGCAAAAAATCAAGCCCGTCATCGAAAATGAATTCCGCGACCTAATTTTGCCGAACATGGAAATGGCGATTGAACAAACAGCTCTTCAATTTCCAGAGGAAGACCTAAAGAATCTTGTGATAACAGAGGAACCTGGTGCAGGATACTCCGAAAAGATTTTTCATATAAAAAACAGCCAAACAGGGAAAGATATTTTACGATTCCATGTGAGAAGGGATTTGCCGCCGCAGTCCGGTTACTGGTTCAATTTTCACTATCATACTTTTAAGGATAATTTCCAAACCCACCATAACCTTGGAGCTATCTATTGGGATAAAAATACACCCCCAAAATGGATGAATTAATATGTTTGAAAATTTTTATTGTAAAATTGAAACCTTTTTAAAGGAACGCTCGTAAATAAACTATTACCCAATTAGGAGGAAAGAAAAATGGCAATCAGTTTATCAAAAGGTCAAAAAGTTGATTTAACAAAAACAAATCCCGGCTTATCAAAAGTTGTTGTTGGACTTGGATGGGACACCAATAAATATGACGGCGGTAATGACTTTGATTTGGATTCTTCGGTATTTTTATTAGGAGAAAACGGAAAAGTCACAACAGAAACAGATTTTGTTTTTTACAATAACCCGCAAGGTGCGGGTGGTGCGGTCGTACATACTGGGGATAACCGGACCGGTGCAGGTGATGGCGATGATGAGCAAGTAAACATTAATTTATCGGCAGTTCCAGCCAACATTCAACGGATTGCCTTTACGATTACTATCCATGATGCAGCAAGCCGTAATCAGAACTTTGGACAGGTTTCAAATGCATATGCACGGATTTTCAACGAAGAAACCGGCCAAGAATTAATCCGCTATGATTTGGGTGAAGACTTCTCAATCGAAACAGCGATTGTTGTTGGCGAATTGTATCGTCACAGCGGCGAGTGGAAATTCAGTGCCATCGGCAGCGGCTACCAAGGCGGGCTAGCAGCACTGGCAACTGATTTTGGCCTGCAGGTTGGTTAATTCATTAGAGAAAACAGAGACCCGGCGCTCGCTGGGTCTTTTTAACAAAAAATAGCGAACATCCAGGGGGAATTTTTTTAATGGCAGTATTGCAAGGAATTATAGACACGTATGCCCAATTCTTTAATTGGGAAATGTGGGGTGAAGTTTTAACAGACCCGGTAGCATGGGGACTTATTGGTACATTAGTGATTCTTGAAGGTCTGCTTTCAGCAGATAATGCCCTCGTTTTAGCTGTAATGGTAAAGCATCTTCCGCCTGAAAAGCGCAAAAAGGCTCTTTTCTACGGTTTGCTTGGAGCTTACGCATTTCGATTCATTGCGATTGGAATTGGCGTTTACCTCATCAAATTCTGGTGGGTAAAAGTGTTAGGTGCGGGGTATCTTGCCTGGCTCTCGATAAAATACTTCATGGATAAGAGAAGAGCTGCTGAATCAGAGGAAGAAGAGGCACAAGGCATGAACCAAAGCGGACTCCTCATTCGTCTTTTTGGAACCTTCTGGGGAACCGTTGCTGCAGTTGAGTTAATGGACATTGCCTTCTCTGTTGACAGTGTTCTTGCCGCTTTCGGTGTCAGCGGTGAGGTATGGGTTCTTTTATTGGGAGGAATTCTCGGGGTGTTAATGATGCGAGGTGTTGCCGGTGTATTCCTATCACTAATTGACCGAATTCCTGAGCTTGAAACCACCGCGTATATTTTAATTCTATTAATTTCTATTAAAATGCTTCTATCAGTCTTCCATATCGATGTAGGACATGTCACCTTCTTTATCATCTTGCTAGTAACGTTTGCCGCTACATTTGTGGTTCATTTTATGAACAAAAAGAAGGAAAATAGCACAGAAAATCATTAATAAAAAATTTTCGCATGAAAGAAAGGGAGCTGACGTGAGTTGTCTCCCTTATTTTTTACGATAAAGAGGAGTGAAAAATGCGTTTTTTTACATATTTTTACGAAGATGAATTGATGCGGTATTTCTACAAAAGGCCTGAGGAATTTAATAAATATGCGGGTCGTGAGCTATTGTCCTATGGTCTGGGAGCAACCTTGTACATGCCTGCGGACCGCCCTGATTTTCATCAAGAAATCCTGTCAAAAAAGCTTTCCGGTTTAACATCTGTGGTTATTGATCTCGAAGATGCTGTAGGGGATAGCCGAGTTTTTGGTGCGGAGAGTTTGCTGATTGATGAACTGCAAAAATTATTCCGGGCACTGAACGAAGGGTTTATTAGTATCGAGGAGCTTCCATTGATGTTTGTGCGAGTTCGAAATCTAAAACAGCTGCAAACGGTTAAAGAGCGGCTGGAAGATGCTGTAAAACTATTAACTGGTGTTGTTCTTCCGAAATTTTCTTCGGAGAACGGGGCAGAGCTGTTACATGAGGTCCTGAAAATCCGTACCAACGAACATCCTTTTTATGCGATGCCGATTCTCGAAACGGGCAGGGTCTTACATAAGGAAACAAGGATGGAAGAGTTGGTAAGGATTAAACAAATAGTTGATCGATACAAGGAAATTGTTTTAAATATCCGTATCGGCGCAACTGACTTCTGTGGGCTGTACGGGATTCGCCGCAGTCCGGATACAACGGTTTACGATATTGCGATTTTAAGAGATTGCATATCAGATATCATTAATATTTTCGGGCGCATTGACAGTCCGTATGTTGTTTCTGGTCCAGTCTGGGAGTATTTTTCCGCTAAAAACAGAATGCTAAAACCGCAGCTAAGGCAAACTCCATTCCGTGAGCGGTTTGGGGATGAGGGGCTTCATTGGCGAAGGCGGTTAATCGAAGAAAATCTCGATGGACTGATGAGAGAAACCCTAATGGACATCGCCAACGGAATATCCGGAAAAACGGTGATTCATCCATCACACATAAAAATTGTTCAATCCCTAAATGTTGTCCCTTATGAGGAATATGTTGATGCATCAAATATAATCAAAGCGGCCACAGGGGAAATAGGTGTCATGAAAAGCGATTTTGCCAATAAAATGAATGAAATAAAGCCCCATCTCTACTGGGCAGAAAAAATAATGTTAAAATCACGGCTTTACGGGGTGTTACATGAAGAATTCACAAACATTGACCTTATCAAAAAAGAGGTATACATTTCCCATTCTTAATGCGATTGAGGTTACTATAAACATTACTGAAAATCCCTATGAGCTGCCGCCCGAAGAGCTCTTTACAATGGCAGCACGAATAAATAAGAAGCGGTCGTTTTTGTTTGTCAGCAAGGTACTAGGCAAGCATATTCCCGTTAAACCAAAAAGAAGTTTATTAACTGCAGCCCTGTTAGGCAGCCGGTTCATGGAGGTTGTGAAGGGATTAGACTGTGTGGAAAAGGAGCAAATGCTAAGAGCTTTTCTTCAGAATGAGGATTATATTCCCGCCCCATTTATCTTTGAAACTATCAATCCTGTCATAATCGGTTTTGCCGAAACAGCGACCGCCCTTGGGCACGCTTTCTTTGATTGTTTTAAGGAAGCGGACTTTTTTCATACTACCAGGGAGAATATCGATGGTCTGAATCCAGACATCACTTTTGAAGAAGAGCATTCCCATGCCACCTCGCATCGATGCTATGTTCCTCGTGAAATGATGGAAAATGACCGGGAAATTATCTTGGTCGATGATGAAATAACAACAGGGAAAACAGCACTTAATATAATTCGCTCCATACATGCCCGCTTTCCAAGGAAACTGTATACCGTGGTTTCTATCCTGGATTGGCGCTCGCCCGAAAACCGTCGGGATTTTGCCCGCCTAGAAAAGGAACTTGGTATTACCATTCATGTGATAAGTCTGTTAACTGGAGAGGTGTCGGTATCGCAATTCAAGGAGATTACACAAGGGACCAACGATGAGATGGAATCGAAGTATGAAGAGATGTCTGTTGAAAAATTAACACTATCTGCTCATTTTTGCAAAACTCCTTATCTTACAAGTAATGCCTTCTATTTGAAGGAAACGGGCCGTTTTGGCTTAGCGGCGGAAGAAAATAGCTTGCTTCAGCAAAAAGCAGAAGAAGCAGCGGGGATTTTAAAGGAATTAAGAACCGGAGAGAAAACCCTTTGCCTTGGAACAGGGGAATTTATGTATGTGCCGATGCGAATTTCCGCTTTAATGGGGAGCGGTATTTCCTTTCAGTCAACAACTAGAAGCCCCGTACATATTGAAAATCAGGATGGTTACGGAGCAAAATTCGGAGTCGCTTTTCCTAACCCGGAGGATCATGATATTCCTTATTTTGTGTATAATATCCCACCTGGCCATTACGATGAATTATTTGTTTTTTTTGAAAGAGAAATAGACTCTGAGAGTCTTCTTCCATTTCTAAAGGAATTGCAAAAGACGCAAATTCCTTCGCTAAAGCTTGTCTTTTTCTCTGATGCAGGAGGTGATGGTCATGTATCAAGCAAAAAGTAAACCTGCCGAGATTGGTACTTACAGTCCGGATGATTGTTTATTTCTGTTAAAGGATTTAAGCAAGATTAAGCTTGAGGACTCTACAGAAAACAGGGAGTTGAAAATTCAAACAGGGGGCCATTACAGTGAATCTCTGCCGATTGAGTACCAACCGCCTAAAGACTATGTAGAGCTGTTTTGGAATACATTACACGAATATAAACATAAGGTGGCCTTATGCATCGGTGTTGCTGCTGAGCAGATTTTTTCATTAAAAGGAAAAGATACAGTGCTGGTTTCTTTGGCAAGGGCGGGAACACCTGTCGGCATATTAATAAAAAGATATATCCAAAAACGCTATAATGTGTCACTGCCGCATTACAGTATTTCTATTATTCGCGACCGTGGCATTGATGAAAATGCGATTGCCTATATTTTGGGTGAACATCCTGAAGGAAGGATTCAATTTGTCGACGGCTGGACAGGAAAGGGAGCTATTTCGTTGGAGTTGACAAAGGCATGCCGTCAATTTGAAGAAAAATATGGAATCAGGCTTGATGATACGCTTGCCGTCCTAGCTGATCCCGGCTATTGTACGAGCGTTTTTGGGACGAGGGAAGATTTTCTTATCCCCAGCGCTTGTTTAAATTCAACTGTATCGGGGCTGGTAAGTCGGACGGTGCTAAATAATACCTATATCGGAAAAAATGATTTTCATGGTGCCAAATTTTACAAAGAGTTGACGGATGCTGACGTGTCCAACACCTTTATTGACATTATTGACGGCGAGTTTGCCGGAATTTCGGAGCAAGCAAGCGGTATCGCAGTGCAACGGTTAAATGAGAATATTACGGCTGACTTTCTCGGGATGCAGGCTGTCCAAAAAATCCAAGCCGAATTTGGGATTGAAAATACCCATCATATTAAACCTGGCGTAGGAGAAACCACCAGGGTGCTGTTAAGAAGGGTTCCTTGGAAAATATTAATGCGCGACAAAACAAGCCCATTTGTTAAGCATATCCTAATGCTCGCTGAAGAAAAGGGAGTCGAGGTTATCGAGTATCCGGATATTCATTATCTTTGCTGCGGCATCATTAAATCTGTTAAGGGGAACCAGCCATGATATTTGCATCTGACCTAGACCGGACGATTATCTACTCCACAAGGGCGGTTGAAGAACTAGGCGGTCCAAATATAATAGAATTAAAGCCGGTTGAACGAAGGGACGGGATGTGGATGGCCTACATGACGGAACCTTCGTATCAGGTACTTACTGAACTTTCGCGTTCAAGCCTTTTTGTCCCCGTGACAACTAGAACAACAGAACAATATAAGCGTTTTGTTATTTTTGATGAAAGCATTCACCTTCCCTATGCAATTACGACAAATGGTGCTGTGATCATGTATCAGGGGAAACCACTTCCAGAATGGGACGACCATATTTCCAAGGCGATTGATGAAGAGTCTACCGTGCCAGAGGAATTACGTTCTACTATAAGAAGAGAAGGGATTGAGCTAAACGGGCGGTTAAAGCAGGTGGGAAACCTATTTTTCTACTATATTCTAGATTGTTTCCCAACCATCGATGAAATAGCAATGTTAAGGGCATTGGCCGCCCAGCTCGGATGGAGAATTTCCCTGCAGGGGAGAAAGCTTTATTGTTTACCAAGTGCGATTAGAAAAGGTGCGGCCCTGGAATTTATTTGCCACCGAGAACAGAAGAAAGCGGTTGCAGGGGCAGGCGACTCCATCCTTGATTTGGATTTCCTTGAAATCTGCCAGCACCGCCTTGTTCCAGGGCATGGTGAACTGGCGAAAATGTCCGATACCGAGGGCCTTACCTTTACAAATCAAACGGGGGTCCAAGCCGGTGAGGAAATTTTGCAGATATTTTTAAAACTACTTAAAGGTTAGTTTTTATCCCCCTCCGAAAACCTGCTGATTATGAAGTAAATACTGGAAAATATTCCGTAGGATCCAGCCAAGAACAAAATGGATATGACAAAGGATTGGAACACTGGTCCTAGGAGGAGCGTAAAAATTAAACTGAATACAAATAAATCAAGATATATAAAAAGGTCTGAGGCCATGACCTCCATTACAGTTTCCAGTTCCTCCTGCAGCATGTTTATATGCGGCCGTTTAAATAAAGATCTCATGAAGTCACCTACTTTAGTGTGAGTATTCAAATATATGTAGGGACAAGGATAAAGGTGAAAACGCAAGAATTGTGTCCAATTACGAAACATTTATTGACTTCATTCGTATAAACAAATGAACCATTTTGCTAACTGTGTTATGATGATATTGATGAGGGAATCTTACATAATTTGCTAACGAAGAATAAAAGCTTTTGCTTCAAAGGAAGGGACTTTCGATGCATCCACCTTTAAATCATTTAAATCCCCGGCCTTTAGCCCTTTCATATGAAAATTGGCTCGGCATGCTCCAAAAGATGCTGCCCGAGCGACCCAATTTTTCAATCGAGAATGGGACCATTCAAATCGGCCAAGTTGTCGGGATTTTCCTTGGAATACCATTTGACACAGATGAATATTATAATCAGCTTTTCGAATACGTCCATACGCCAGATTTAAATTTACACTTATTAAGTGACGATTCTCTCGATAAATCCATTAACAATGCCCACTTCCAATCCATCCAAAAGGTGATTAACATTAATCAGGAACAAAAGCTGTCGATTAACCGTTTCACCGCTTTTTTGGAGGGGGAACAGCTGTTATTAAAATCAAAAGACCCGGTCATTCATCGGAAATTGCGGGAAGCAATGATTACTACCCTTGAATTATTTGACTTCCTTGAAAGGGAAGGAATCAAAAATCCGGACCTGAGGCGTGTTCTTGTTGATATCGTAAAATGGACCATCAATCATCTTCGGCCGGCACTCAAAGCAGCAGACCCGCAAAGGGAAATGCCGAGGTTTTTATGGTATGGCGATTTCAAAAAGAGTCATCAGTATTTTCTATTTTATTTAATCCAGCTTGGCTGTGACATTATCTTTTTCCATCCAGAAGGCAAGAATGCTTTAGAAGGGCTGCTTAAGGAGTCCGTTTTTACTCATCAATTTGAGCAAAACCTTCCGGCCGAGCTCTTTCCTACTGAAAAGCGGACCCGAAAAGCAACCGTTGCTTACCGGGCCTCCAAAGAAATTGAAAACATTCTTAATCAGGAAGGGTCAGGTCTTTACAAGCCTTGGCAGCTAAGGGACTATACTCCTTCTTCAATCACGCTTCGAACTACTTATGATGAGCTATTCATTCTCAGTAAAGAAGCGGCAATGATTCGCCCTGATTTTGAAGTAAGGGATGGAAAAGTTCAGATTCCGTCACTCTTTGCCAAAATACAAGGTGTCAGCAAAAACAGAAAAGAATATTGGGACCGCCTTCATTCGTTAAGTCAATTGGAAAATACGCTGCTTATCCGCAGGCTCCCAATGACCATCCCTAGCACTAGTGATTTTCGGTTTCATTATCGAAACGCGCTCAGCAAAGATGGTTTGGTCGTTCCGGAAAAAATAATGCAGGCTCACTACTGGCCTTATTCCTTTTTGCCGGCAGGGCTGCAAAAAGGAATCGCGGCAGCGGTTAAAAAGTTGTGCGAAAAGCCGGATCTAAAGCCTTTGGCAATGGAAGGCATCGAGGAACTGAAAGTATTTCTCTTCACTCAGGCGATGTTTATGCCCAAGAACATTATTCAGCTAATCGAGAAATTTGATTACTCGCAGGAGGTCCCAAAATTAATCATTTTTAATAATGAAACAACAGGGATGCTGTCGCGGTCCGATGCGGTTTTACTGTTGCTCTTGAATCAATTTGGAATTGATATCATCCTTTACAATCCAACTGGACATAATGACATTGAAAATTACCTTGATTCAATTAATTTCGATATCCACTGGCTTGATGATATGGTTTTTGACATGGAATATAAAGAACCGTCTTTATTTAAAAAAGGTCTTTTTCATGGCATTTTAAAAAATTTAAGGGGAGATTAAAGCATGAATTTAACACCAAATCCATCCAGTGATGTTACCCCTCAGCCTGCAGAGGACATGCTGACGGAAAAAAAAGTCTCAGACATTAAGCTTGCCCTTCGCAAGGAACCGGAAATCCAAAACCTTGCTAGTTCGATTGACGAACGCGACCAAATTCAGGTACTTGAATTCGGAAAAGAACCTGCCGTGCAAATTTCCCGATTTTCTGACCAAATCTTAAGCAACATGCGGACAACTAAAGTGGAGGATTCCGGTGAACTGTTAAAACAGCTTGGACGCATTATGGATAAATTCGATCCGAAGGATTTTCAAAAGTCCTCAGGAGGCTTGTTCTCTAAACTTTTTAAAAAGGGCGAAAAAGTGGTTGAAAAGCTGTTTGGCAAATATCAGACGATGGGCTCGGAAATTGACAAGGTGTATGTGGAAATATCCAAGTACCGTTCTGAAATGGTTGATTCCACCAACATGCTTGAGTCCATGTACGAGCAAAACTACCAATATTATTTAACGCTTGAGAAATATGTGGTTGCCGGCGAATTGAAGGTTGAGGATTTAAAAAATAATCAGTTGCCACAGCTTGAAGCCCGTGCTGCTTCTGGTGATCAGCTTGCTTCCATGCAGCTGGATTCATTAAAGAATGCCATCGAATTATTGGAGCAGCGGATTTACGATTTGGAAATGGCGAAAATGGTTGCCCTGCAAACGGCGCCGCAAATCCGTATGCTGCAGCGTGGAAATACGAAATTAATTGGAAAAATCAATTCTGCTTTTGTAACCACGATCCCGATTTTTAAAAATGGCTTAATCCAGGCAGTGGCCGCCAAAAGGCAAAAGCTAGTTGCTGATTCGATGAGCGAGCTTGACCGACGTACCAATGAGATGCTGCTCAGAAACGCCCAGAATATTTCGCAGCAAAGTGCCGATATTGCAAGGCTTGCAGGAGGCCCAAGCATTAAAATCGAAACGATTGAAGAATCTTGGAATATCATTCTCAAAGGCCTGCAGGAAACAAAGGCCATTGAAGAGGAAAATAGACGTCTGCGCCAGGAAGGCACAAGACGATTGGAGCAGCTGCAGGATAATTTTAAGAAAATAAAACAGCAATACTAAAATTTTATGAGGTGATAGACATGGCAATTAATTTACAAAAAGGACAAAGAGTTGACTTAACAAAAGGCAACCCTGGTTTGACTAAAATTGTGGTAGGATTGGGCTGGGATCCAGTTCAAAGCAGCGGCGGAGGAGGCGGCTTCTTCGGTTCTTTGTTTGGCGGCGGCAGTGCCCCGAATGTTGACTGTGATGCTTCCGTTATTATGTTAGGTGCGGGTGACCGCCTGCAGAATAACAAAGATGTTATTTACTTTGGAAATTTAAAGAGCGCTGACGGATCTGTCCAGCACTCCGGCGACAATTTAACTGGCGATGGAGACGGCGACGATGAGCAGGTCATGATTGATTTAAGCAGGGTCCCTTCGAATATTGAGAAGCTTGTTTTCGTGGTAAATATTTATGACTGCGTGAAGCGGAAGCAGCACTTTGGGATGATCCGCAATGCCTTTATTAGAGTCGTGAATCCGGGCAATCATCAAGAATTAATTCATTATAATTTGACTGATGACTACAGTGGCAGAACTTGCTTAGTAACAGGTGAAATCTACCGCCACGGGAATGAGTGGAAGTTTGCTGCTATCGGCAGCGGCACCAACGCTGCTTCCTTGAGTGAAGTTGTTCGTTCCTATAGCTAATTTTGTGAGGTGGTACTTGTGGGAATTAACTTAGCAAAAGGTCAAAGAATTGATCTGACAAAAACCAATCCTGGCTTAACCAAAGTGATTATCGGCCTTGGCTGGGATACGAACCGCTATCATGGCGGCCACGATTTTGACTTGGATGCATCAGCATTCTTAACGGATGCAAACAGCCGGGTCACTAATGATATGGATTTTGTCTTTTATAATAATTTAACCGATCCTTCAGGGGCGGTTGAGCACACAGGCGACAACCGAACCGGTGAAGGCGATGGCGATGATGAGCAAATAAAGATTGATTTCAGCAAGGTACCTGCCCACGTCCATCGCATTGCGATTACTGTAACGATTCATGATGCTGAAATGCGAAATCAAAATTTTGGTCAAGTAAGCAACGCCTTTGCCCGTGTTGTCGATGAAGATACAGCCCGTGAAATCCTAAGGTTTGATCTTGGTGAAGACTTTTCCGTTGAAACTGCTGTCGTCATTTGCGAGCTGTACCGCCATAATGGCGATTGGAAATTCAATGCCGTAGGCAGTGGCTTTGCAGGCGGACTCGCTTCACTTTGCCGTAATTTCGGGCTGCAGGTATAGTATGAAAGGAAGCCGCCAGGGGATGTCCTGGCGGCTATTTTTTCCTTCCTAAAATGTACAAATATTTAAACCTATTTCCATGCTATAATCCTAGTAAAATACTTGCTAGATGAGGGATGAACATGCGTAAATGGGTTATATTTTTTTTGATTATCACCTTGTCCTTAGTTTCTGTAACGACATCAAAAGCCTCGATTAATGGCATGCGGATCACTGATTTTCCAAAAAATTCGCAGCTCTATGAATCTATTAAAATATCTCCTAATAATGTTAACCAAATTATTATTTTACCGCCGCAGCCTTTTGACGAAAAAGAGGCAGCAAAAATAATAAACAGGTTTGGTTCCTTACCGAAATCTATATTAAATAAAATATATCAAAATGGTATTAACCTAAAACTTTTTACCGAAAAGCTTACCGATAATCCAACAGCAAGGCAGCTAAAAGGAAAAATCCCACGGGGCTATCCGGCGAATACAACTTGGGATGATGTCCCTGGCATCGGCGGCGGGAAGGTCGTCTTGGTCAAGATTGGTGCTAGTGATAAAGGCAAAGGACACGGTTCCATCAACCTGGAACTGCATGAAATGGCGCACTCCATCGACCATATTATTTTAAATAATGTAAGCCAAACAAAGGAATTTAAAACACTGATGGAAAACGAGCACGAGCAATTGTTCCCGGGCAAAAGCTATTTTGAATACCCGGAAGAATATTTTGCTGAAGCCTTTTCGATGTATTTCTTAAATTCCGAATCAAAAGCACAATTAAAATGGAAAGCTCCGGAAACATACTATTTCTTCAAAAACCTTTTTTAACCGTCTGCTCTTTTTATGGTAAAATGAAAAAATATGAACAGCGATTAAGGGAGTGTAAAATTTTGAAACAATATCTAGACCTATGCAAGCATGTGCTTGAGCATGGAACAGTTAAGGGCGACCGCACAGGCACCGGAACGATCAGCACATTCGGCTATCAAATGAGGTTTAATTTAGAGGAAGGCTTTCCTCTTATGACAACTAAAAAACTTCATCTAAAATCCATTATTTATGAACTTTTATGGTTTTTAAATGGTGATACAAACGTTAAATACCTTCAGGATAACGGAGTTAGAATCTGGAATGAATGGGCCGATGAAAACGGCGAGCTGGGTCCAGTTTACGGTCATCAATGGCGTTCCTGGACAGGCGCCGACGGCCAAACGGTTGACCAAATCAGTGAGTTAATCGAGCAAATTAAAACGAATCCCAATTCCAGAAGATTAATTGTCAATGCGTGGAACGTGGCAGAAATTGATAAAATGGCTTTGCCTCCATGCCATTGTATGTTCCAATTTTATGTGGCGGATGGAAAATTATCCTGCCAGCTTTATCAGCGCTCAGCCGATGTGTTCCTTGGAGTGCCTTTCAATATTGCCTCCTATGCCATGCTGACAATGATGATTGCTCAGGTTTGCGGCTTAAAGCCAGGTGAGTTTGTCCATACTTTTGGGGATGTTCATATCTACCAAAATCATCTGGAGCAAGTAAAACTGCAGTTGGAAAGAGACCCGAGGCCATTGCCGCAATTAAAAATCAATCCGGAAGTTAAGGACATTTTTTTCTTCAAATTTGAGGACTTTACGTTAGAAAACTATGACCCGCATCCGCATATCAAAGGAGTCGTCAGCGTATGATTTCCTTTATTGTCGCAATGGACCAAAACCGGGTCATTGGCAAAAATAATCAGCTGCCATGGCACCTGCCTGAGGATTTAAAATTCTTTAAGCGAGTAACCATGGGGCATCCGATTGCAATGGGGCGTAAGACACATGAATCAATCGGCCGCGTCCTTCCAGGAAGGGAGAACATCATTATAACCAGGCAAACAGAATATCGGCCTGAGGAATGTACCGTCTTTACCTCCGTTGATGAATTCGTTCGCTATAGCAAAGAGCAAAATGGCGAAATTTTTGTCATCGGCGGGGCAGAAATTTTTAAAGAGACGTTCCCTTTTGCCGATCGTCTTTACATTACCTTTATTAATGAGGAATTTGCCGGTGACACGTTTTTTCCGGAATTCAACGAGAATGACTGGGTACTTGTTTCCTCCGAAAAAGGTACAAAGGATGAAAAAAATCCCTATGATTATGAATTTAGAATTTATAACCGAAGAGTGGTTTAAAAAACAAAAAGCATCAGCTGCGGCTGATGCTTTTAATATCCATTTAATTCATACTCTGATAGTTTTGCTAACATTCCTCGGAATTCGTGTGGATGGCAGAATTCTTCCTCATGGAAATGTGCCTTAATCCAAGCAATTAATTCTTTTGGACTGTTAAAATATTCACCGCTCCGATCACTTTTCCGAATGGTATACCTTCCATTGTCATCGTCAATTGTTACCTCGACTGGCAGGGCCCCGTCAAAACTAAAAAGAGAAAATTCCATCCCACTCACATCCTTTTTGTAAACTAAATTTTTCAAAAGTATATGTTTTAATGTACCAATTATATGCAAAATTCTAATAATTGTCAAAATATTTTAAAAATTCCATCTAAAAAAAGAACGTTGACTTCAATTGATCTTATTGTTAAATTTTTATAGAGTTGATATATTAAATGCGAAATATCACAGTTATGTTATTTTTAGTGGATATTGTGAATTTAATATGAATTATTGCAAATAATTATCCCAAAATGATTATTCAATACTATAATCATCTTAAGAGGTTACTTTATTTCAAAGGGGCTGTAAATTATGTTTTCTAATATTGGCGTACCGGGTTTAATCCTTATTTTAACACTTGCACTGATTATTTTTGGACCGAAAAAACTACCGGAAATTGGCCGTGCCTTTGGACAAACGTTAAAAGAATTCAAAAAGTCAACTCGTGAACTTACCGACGATGTAATGGAAGACATCAAGGAAGAAAAGGAAAAATTGAGCAAATAGGTGTAGGATTTTGTGTCTTGCACCTTTTTCTTCTCAGTTTTAAAACTATTATAACGAGAGAAAACTGGTTAATTAAGAACTACCATTGAAATTGGCAGGGGAAACACATGGAAGATAAAGAATTACAGTTAGTTGATCATTTAGAGGAATTACGAAAACGGATCATTATCTCGGCGCTGGCATTTGTGGTCTTTTTTATAGTCGGCTTTATTTATGTTGATGATATTTATAAATGGTTTGTCGGCAATACAAAGCTCTTGGTGCTCGGTCCAAGTGATATTATGTGGATTTATTTCATGCTCGCTGGAGTCGTCGCGATTGCAGGGACAATTCCAGTGCTGGCGCTGCAAATATGGCTGTTTGTCAAGCCTGCCTTGAAACCGATTGAAAGAAAAATTACGTTGTCATATGTTCCGGCCTTGTTTATTTTATTTATTGCTGGTCTTGCGTTTGGCTATTTTGCCATTTTTCCGATGGTTCTTAACTTTTTGGTGAACATTGGCCAAGATATGTTTGTGACCAATTTTACGGCTGAACGCTATTTCAGTTTTATCTTGAATATGACGCTGCCGTTTGGAGTGTTATTTGAACTACCAGTTGTGGTTATGTTTTTAACCTCACTTGGAATTATTAATCCATTTGTGCTGACAAAGGTTCGTAAATATGCTTATTTTGTATTAATTATCATCGCAGTTGTTATAACACCTCCAGATTTTATGTCTGATTTCGTCGTGACATTGCCGCTATTGCTTCTTTATGAAGTCAGCATTAATCTATCTAAATTTGTATATCGAAAAAAGCTGAAGAAAGAACAAGAAGAATTGGTAGAAGTTAATTAAAACAAATTAAAATAGAATGGTCTATGGACCATTCTATTTTAATTTAATAATGTCAGCTGCTTTTTCTTCAACTGAATAACCAAGTCGCCTTAGGTGCTTGCGGATGCCGCTTCGCTCCCATGTATTTAGAAGTGGATTGGCAAGAGAACTTTTGGGATAAAATATCCCAATTTTGGTCATTTCTTCAAAACTCAAACCCTGCTGGATATAGTCTTCGATTATCTCATCCCGGCGATTAATCACCGCAAGGAATTTATCCATGGCTTCTGTAAACTCCGCTTTCGTAAAAATCCCTTTTTGATGGCCTGTAATGTAAGTATCGGCATCGAGAGACAGAAGTCGTTTGCCTGAATTGATGAAATCTTCAATATTACCATCAGTCCCGTTATACCATGGACCAAAGGTGGTCATATCATAATCGCCAGCAAACACGACCCCGAGCTCCGGAAAGTATGGGCAGGCCAGGCCGCTTGTATGTCCGGGAGTATGCAAAAACACTACTTTTACATCATCAAATACATATTCGGTCTCGTATTCATATGTTCCTGTAAAACCCCCAAGATTTTGAACCCATTCCTGCGGAAGAGTTTTTTTCCATGCTTCCACACCTTTATTACCCCACTCTTGAAAGACTCCATTGGCATGAGCAATTCCTTCCACTGACCTAGATGTTTCAAATTCTATCTTATTTATAAGTTTGGTCGCATCTCGGAACAGGTGATTATGTAGTGTATGGTCAGGATGGTAATGGGTATTAATGATGAGATCAATTCCTTTTTCGTGGTCCAGTTCAAGAAGTGCTTTTGCCTCTGCTCCACTGTCAATTAGCACCTTTTCCTCGCAGTCGATATACAAGCTCCGTGAGAAAGGGACTTTGCTGCTATTTGGACCTTCCACTATGATAATAGGGCCAATTCGATTCAATGAGTTCACTCTCCTTTTCTATCTATTTGAAAATTCATAATTTTCGACGATGAATGAATACTCATTCATAATACCACAATATTTTGTTCTTCTCAAAATTTTTTTTATCATTCAGACTGCTTTGGAATTTGGGTAAAAAATAATTATTTGGAAAAAATAAGCTAAACTGACAACAATAGGTGCTGAATATGTTCAAATGGAAAAAAGAGAGTAAGTCACAGGAAGAACTTAAAGCCCATAGCTTATATATCGATGAATTAAAAGAGCAATTAAAAAACGAACTCCTTTATTCGGATATTACCTTTCGTCATCTGAAGAAAAACGGGAATAGAATCGTCTTTTGTTTTTTAGAAAGCCTGATTGACAAGAGTAGCTTGGATGAATTTATTCTTGCCCCGATTCAAAATAATGAGAAGATTGAATGGTCTGTCCAAGGATTCACGCAGGTTCTGCCATTATCGGTCTTAACAGTAACCAATCAACTCAGTGAAATTATCAGCGGGCTGATTGAAGGTAATGTTTATATGTATGTGGAAGGGGACCCGTATGGTCTATTAACAAATCTCAGCAAGACGGTTGAACGTGGAGTGGAGAAGCCAGAAACGGAATCAAACGTTTATGGCCCGAAGATTTCGTTTACGGAATCCCTCGTCAGCAACATGAATATCTTAAGAAACAATTTAAAGGACCCAAACCTTTGTATGCAGGACCTTGTAGTGGGAAAAAGGGTGAAAACAAAAGCGAAACTCGTTTACATACAGGGAATTGCCGATGAGGAACTTGTCACCACCTTAAAACAAAGGATCAGTGAGCTTGAAATAGATTATGTCCCCGGTAACACCGTTCTTGGACATTTGATTGAAAACAACAGCTGGAGCGTATTTCCACAGTTGATGACGACTGAGCTTCCGGACCGGATATCAATTGCTCTATACAGGGGCAAAGTGGCTGTTCTAATGGACCGAAGTCCAGATTGCCTTTATGGTCCAACAACCTTTTTCTCCTATTTTGAGTCTACCGAAGATGTTTATATGCGGTGGAATATGGGGCTGTTCTTACGGGTCTTGCGATTGACGGCGCTTTTTTTATCGGTCCTTTTGACGCCTGCCTATGTTGCGGTTCTGACCTATCATTATGAAGTTATACCGTCCCCCATGCTGGTTACATTGGGTGAGTCAAGGTCAAAGGTACCCTTTCCACCGGTCTTTGAAACATTGCTGCTAGAGTTTGTCATAGAGCTGCTTCGCGAGGCCGGTGCCAGGCTGCCAACAAAAGTAGGTCAGACCATCGGTATCGTGGGTGGTATTGTCATCGGACAGGCAGCCGTTCAGGCCGGTTTTACCAGTAACATCTTAATTATTATGATTGCATTAAGTGCTCTCGGGTCCTTTACAACCCCAAGTTATTTAATGGGTACGGCAATCAGAATGATTCGTTTTCCAATTATCATTATTGCTGGTATTTGGGGCGGAATTGGGATTATGGTTGCATTTTGTTTTTTTATCATTCATTTGCTAAGACTGGAAACACTGGGCAAACCATATCTTTCGCCAGTTTATCCTTTACAATGGCGAGATCTAGGATATAGTTTTTTCCTTGTTCCCTATCAATATCTTGCCAAACGTCCTCAGACCAATAAACCAGTAGACAAAGAGCGTTTTTCAGAAAAAAAAGCAAAGCTAAAAAAAGATATAGATGAATAGAGGGCGATGTCAATGGAGGTGAATGTTAAGCCAAGAGATGGATTGCAGGTTCATGCATTCCTGCTCATATTTATTATTCACTCCACCCAAATTGGTGTAGGACTTGTAGGCCTGCCAAGAATTGTTTATTTAGATGCAGGCCATGACGGCTGGATTTCGGTTTTCTTAGCTGGGGTGCTGGGAGGCGTGTCTTTGTGGTTCATGGTAAAAATGCTTAGTCAATATGACAGCGCCGATTTATATGGCATTCATGCCGATGTATTCGGAAAATGGTTGGGGAATTTTCTCAGTTTGGTTTATATGGGTTATTTAGCTGCCGCCTTTTTTGTAATTTATATGAATTACATAGAAATCGTTCAAGTGTGGATTTTTCCAAACCTTCCAACCTGGCAGCTTGGGTTAGTGTTGATTCTGCTTTCTGCCTACGCTATTTATGGAGGAATTAAGGTTGTTGTAGGAACCGCCTTCTTGTCAGTGATGGGGACGCTTTGGATGGTTTTCGTCCTATTTGTTCCTTTAAAACATTCGGAAATTAATCATATATTTCCGATATTAGATGCCGATATAGAACAAATTCTTAAAGGAGCTCACAATTCCTCCTTATCAATGATGGGGATGGAAATAGTCCTATTTGTTTACCCATATATAAAAGAAAAACAAAAAACTCAAATTTTCTCCCAAATAGGTAATGCATATACAGCCTTTATTTTTACACTTGTTACGTTTGTCTCGATAATTTATTATGCTGGTGGAAGTTTAGAACAAACCATTTGGCCTGTTATATCGTTGTTCAAAATAGTCCGCCTTCCCAATTTGGAAAGGTTCGAAATTATCGCTGTTTCTTTTTGGATGCTCATTATTCTGCCTAATTTGTGTATTTATTTGTGGGCAGCCTCGAAAGGTTTCTCACGTATATTTGCTGGAAAGCAAAAATGGGGGCTTTGGATTCTTGCCAGTTTAATCTTTGTATCTTCATTTTTTGTCAAAGCAAGATACCAAATGAATCTGATTTCAGATATAATCGGAAAATTCGGTTTTTATGCTGCAGTTTGTTACCCGATTCTTTTATATTTCATTGTTTCTGCCAAAAACAAGTTTTTTAGGGGGAAGAACAATCATGCCAAAGGGTCCTAAATGGAAAACCGCTATATTGATGATTGCTAGCACGCTTTGTTTATCTGGATGCGTGGAGGCAAGGCAATTAGAGAAATTAGGACTGATTACGGCTGTTAGCTATGATTTGGATGGGAAGAACACAATCAAGGGGACAGTGGTTGTTCATAAATTTGATGCACTGGCGAAGAATGTCACAAAGGTTATTTCAGTAGAAGCCCATACGAGTAAAACTTTACGACAGAAACAAAATCTTCGTTCTGACCAAAGGCTTGTATCAGGGCAGCTGCGCTGTGTCGTGTACAGCAAGGAGCTTGCCGAGAAAGGAATTGTGCAGCTTGTTGATACGCTCAACCGTGACCCAACTATCGGGAATATGGTTTTTTTGACGATTGCAGAGGATGAAGCTTTTTCTATCATTAATGTGGGTAAGAACAATGAAAAGCAAAATTTCGGTACTTATTTGTATAATTTAATTAGGCAAAATGTCCAAAGTGAGCAGATGCTCGAACCAACCCTGCAGGAGTTTAATCACAGTTACCAAGATAATGGTAAAGACCCGGTTTTACCTCTTCTTAAAGTAGAGAGTGGCGATGTGGCCGTTGCGGGAACAGCACTTTTCAAGGATGACATGCTTGTAACAATATTGCCAACTAATAAGCTTTTTTTCTTGAAAATTTTAGCGGATAAATATAAATCCGGTACCAAAGAATTAGGTTTTAATCGAGCGGACTTCAAGAGTATTTTTAAGGAAGAAGAGGGGCGGAGTTTTCGGACGGTATACAATAAATTATTTCTAACTATCGATAATATCCGAAGTCATACCAAAATAAAATTAGTGGATAAGAAAAACCTTCGATTTAGAATTGAGATTAAATTTGCTTCGAGGCTGTTGGAATCAACAGAGCCTCTCGAATTGACAAGCGCCAAAAATATTAAATTCATCGAGGGGCAGATAGAAAAGAAAATGGAAAAGGAAATATACGATTTGCTTGTTTTTTTTCAAGAGAAAGAAGTAGACCCGGTCGGTATAGGAAATGAGTATATTACACATATACGCGGGAATGAAGTTACTTCAAAAGATTGGAGAAGTATTTATAAAAATGCTAAATTTGAAGTGCATGTGAAAACTACCATTGTAAAAACGGGAGTAATAGATTAAACTACGCTTTTCCTTTCCTCTTTTTTAAAACTTTGTTAAACTATTCACGGATGGAAAAGAGGAAGGTAGTGTGTTTAGATGAAATTTCGACTGGTCATGATATTTTTAGTCATTTCTAGTATGCTGCTTGCAGCTTGTGGACAAAAAGAGATTAAGAATGCACTAAACTGGGAGGCAGCCGATTTTTCTGCGGTAAACCAGGATAATAAGGCAGTTTCACTAAAGGATTTAAAGGGAAAGATTTGGATTGCTGATTTTATTTTTACAAGCTGTGCAGATGTTTGCCCTCCGATGACTGCGAATATGACAAAACTGCAAAAAATGGTTAAGGATGAAGGATTGAAGAATGTCGAATTTGTTTCCTTCAGCGTTGATCCCACTGTTGACAGTCCTGAAGTACTAACTCGATATGCGAACCAATTTGGGGCAGATTTTTCAAATTGGACCTTTTTAACCGGATACTCTCAGCAGTTTATTGAAGGTTATGCCATGAAAACATTCAAGACGCTTGTAAAAAAACCTCAGAATGAAAATCAGGTCATCCATCAGACCTTTGTCTATTTGGTAGGTCCAGATGGAAAAATTAAAAAATCATATAATTTATATAAAGATGTTCCGTTTGATGAAATGATTCAGGATATAAAAATACTGCAATAGACCGTTATATACAGGTCTATTTTTTTCTGGGAATATGAGGGTATTATAGATTTGTTTTGAATGAGTTTGGTCATGTTATAATAAAATTAGTTTAGAAGGCAGGTGAATGGGCATGTATAAATTTTTCCCCCTTCTAATTCTCTCGGTATTGTTCCTAGGCTCTTGCAGCGAAACTGGGGAATGGGATTTACATCATGCAAAGCAAACGGCTGTACCGGTTTATGAACCTGTACCTGCTGATTTTATTCCGCGCACCTTAACAGTTCTCTCCGCAGGCGATTCCTTAACACAAGGTGTTGGCGACAGTACAGGAAAGGGCGGCTATTTGCCTTATTTAGAAACATTGCTGGAAAATGAAAAAGGCATCAAGGATGTAGATTTCTATAACTACGGGGTGAAGGGAAACCGGACCACTCAATTGCTGAAAAGGCTGAATGCACCTGAAATAAAGCCTGTCTTAAAGAAGGCCGATTTGGTTATTCTGACTATTGGCGGCAACGATATCATGAAGGTGGTCAGGGATCATCTCTCAAATCTTGAATATTCCGTTTTTATGGATGAAAAGGAGAACTATCGTAAACATTTGATTCAGATCATAGAGACAATAGTCAAGGAAAATCCAAATGCCTCCATTGTGTTGGTGGGTCTTTATAATCCCTTTTCTAAGTGGTTTTCAGATATTGAGGAATTTGATCAGATTGTTTCCGATTGGAACCAAACAGGTCAATCAGTCATTTCACAATATCCCAATGCTTACTTCGTTTCGATTGAAGATATATTTTTAAACAGCAGTGAAAACCTCCTATTTACTGATAATTTTCATCCAAATGATAAGGGCTATAAATTGATTGCTCAGCGGCTCAATGAAACAATGGAAGAACGTGTCTTGCCTGATTTGGACAGGAAGCCGTATATGGTTAGTACAGAGGAGAATTAGATTTTATGAAAAACAAATGGAAAGTTGGATTCCTAGTCTTGGCGGGAATCAACCTTTTATTCGCGATTGTCGTCCTATCGCTAGTGATGGGTACAGGATCGGATGCGAATCAAAAAAGCACTAAAATGAATGAAATAAAAGGTGACCACGTTTCCTTTCATGTGAACTCCAACAAATACGATTTGAATAAGCTAATTAATCATTATTTAAATGAAGAGTCTTCCGAATCCCCAATTGCTTATCGTGTTTTATTAGGAGACGAGGTGGAGTTGTATGGAAGTATTCCGGTTTTTAGTGAACAGGTCAAAATGAAATTGACATTTGAACCTGAAGCGCAAAAGAACGGGGATTTAGTTCTAAAGCAGAAATCTATGTCTGTTGGAAGTCTGCCTCTGCCCATTTCCTATGTTCTAAAGTTTATTGGAGATAATTATAAGCTTCCGGATGGTGTCGAAATCAGACCGAATGACAAATTGATTTATGTCCATATGCAGCAATTAAGGCTGAAAAGTGATTTGAAAATTAAAGTGGACCAATTTAATTTAAAAAAGGATCAAATCGCCTTTACGATCTTGGTGCCAGTTGATTAGGCTTATAGGTGAGCCAAAGAAAATAGTGTGTTATTTTGCGGTCCAGTTGAACTGGTCCGTTTTTTAATCAACAAATTTCCTTTTTGAAGCAACATTTTGTATACTCATAAATATCAAAGAATTTAAGATGAACGGGGTGGAGAGCTTGGACAGTAAAGAACAATTGGCGACATTTGCCGGTGGTTGTTTTTGGTGTATGGTGAAACCGTTTGATGAGCTTCCAGGCATTAAGAGTGTTATTTCGGGTTATACTGGCGGGACGATAGAAAATCCAACCTATCAGCAGGTTTGCTCTGACACAACTGGACATTATGAAGCGGTTCAAATTACTTTCGACCCGGAAATTTTTCCATATGAAAAACTGCTTGAATTATTTTGGCAGCAAATAGACCCAACGGACCCCGGCGGCCAGTTTTATGACCGCGGTCAATCCTATCAAACCGCTATATTTTACCACAATGAAACACAAAAAAGACTTGCAGAAGAATCAAAGCAGGCACTCGAGGAAAGTGGCCGTTTTAACAGGCCGATTGTGACCCCGGTTTTGCAGGCTTTGCCTTTCTATCCGGCCGAGGAGTACCATCAGCATTACTACAAGAAAAATCCAGCTCATTATCAAAGGTATCATATTGGATCAGGAAGATCTGGGTTTATTCAAAAGCACTGGGGAGATAAAGAATGACGAATCATAACAAGGAAGAATTAAAGAAGAGGCTTACACCGATGCAATTTGAGGTTACGCAAAATAACGGCACTGAACCGCCATTTAGAAATGAATATTGGAATGAAACAAGAGAGGGCATCTACGTAGATATTGTCTCAGGAAAACCACTCTTTAGTTCGCGCGATAAATTCGATGCCGGCTGCGGCTGGCCAAGTTTTACAAAGCCGATTGAAGAAGAGGAAATCACAGAAAAAGCGGATCACAGCCATTTTATGATTCGAACAGAGGTTCGGAGCAATTCAGCCGATTCCCACCTAGGCCACGTTTTTAACGATGGACCTGAACCAACCGGCCTGAGATACTGCATCAACTCTGCCGCATTGCGATTTATCCCGAAAGAAAAACTCGAAGAAGAAGGCTACGGACAATTTAACAAACTTTTCGATTAAAAAAAGCCGCAAGTGTGCGGCTTTTTTTACATTTGATTTTTTTCCTTCTGCTTTGAACTGGACGTCATCCCGCCGGATAGGATAAATTTCATGGCATCCTCCGGTTTTACATCAATAATTTCAATCTGCTCCTTTGGAATGAGAAAGGTAAAGCCCGCCACCTGAAAGGTCTGTGGAATATATACCGCCACATGGTCCTTTAATGGACTGTAAAAATCCTCTACCTGCTCGGATGTAATGAACCCCATACTTTTCATCTCGGTTCCGGGAATGACAACCAAAGCCACCTTTGAAAAAGATTTCTTATCCCCCAAAAAGGATTGTATAGTGTCCTTTATGACTGAATAAATCGTTTTTACTACAGGGATTTTTTCCAGCAGCCGATCAATTAGCCGGATGATTTTTCCTGATATGTACTTTGTCGATAGCCAGCCCAAAAGGGTAATCAGGATAATGGTCGTCAACAAGCCGATGCCTGGTATATAATCTTCCTTTAAGTACGGTCGTAACCGGTCACCAAGCAGCCCATCCAAAAATAAAAACGTTTTGTATATTACATAAATGACCAGTATAATCGGAACAATCGTCAAAATCCCGTTAATAAAACTTTTTAAAATTGCTTTCATTCATCTCACCTGCCAAACTAATATCGTCTTTCATAATATAGGCGAATGCACATACAGGTCAAGCACCCACTACATAAAGTAATCTTGAAAAGATATAATTTTTGGAGGAGTGAATGCGAATGTATTATGGTGGATATGGTATGGACGGCTGCTGCGGCGGCTATGGCGGAGGATTCGGCTATGGTGGCTATGGCGGAGGATTCGGATTTGGATATGGCGGCTTTGCGCTAATTGTCGTGTTGTTTATTCTCTTGATTATTATTGGCGCAAGCTGGGCCTACTAAAAAGTGCGGCTGACTCCTAAACCGGGGTCAGCCGTTTTTTTATCCGATAATAACCTTTTCCTTTGGATAATGGAATGTTTCTTCCCTTCCCTTGCCTCTTAACATCAGAAGGCAGGTAACAATTCCAACTCTTCCGATAAACATTAATATAATAATCAGTATTTTACCGAACGTTGATAAATTAGGTGTTAACCCCAGCGACAATCCGTTCGTTCCGAACGCAGAAGTGACCTCAACGATCACAGGAATCACGCTGCTGTTTTCAGTAATGGATAAGATGATGATTGACATCAAACACAGGAATGCTCCTGTTGTCATGACTATAAAAGACTTTATTACATCGTCGTGGTGTAGTTCCCTTTTAAATATTTTAATAGTCCCTTTGCCTTGGGCATAGAAAAATATCGTTAAAATAATAATGGCAAAAGTAGTTGTTCTGATTCCTCCGCTTGCACTGCTCGGTGAACCGCCAATAAACATTAACAGCGACATAAATAGCTGATTGCTTTGCGTGAATTCACTTAAATCTGTAGTCGCAAGGCCTGCACTCTTGGTTGTAACAGAGTGGAAAAAGGAATAAAAAAAGGATTGGTGCCAATTTTTATCCGCAAAAAAATGATGAATGTCCAGGAGGAAAATAATGATTCCACCAAGTAGAGTAAGGATTACAAAGGTCAAGGTTGTTAATTTTGTAAACAGGGTAAAGTGAAATTTTTTTTTGCTCTTTAAATTTAAGAAGAAATCAAGTACCTCTACAATTACAGGAAACCCGATTGCTCCAATGATAATTAAGAGCATAACCATAAATTGAACAAAGTAGTCATGGTCATAAGGAATTAGGGATGCCCCCGTAAGATCGAATCCAGCATTCGTTGTTGCACTGATAGAGATAAAAAAACCATGTTTAAACGCGGGTAAGGCCCTGTCATAATATTTTAGTAAATGAATACCTAATATAATTCCTCCGATAAATTCAATTGTAATGATAAAAATAAATATTCTCTTAGCCAAATGGACCAATCCCGAAAGGTTTGATTGGTTGTGGTCAATCATGAGCAATTGCCTTTCCTTTAATCCCACTTTTTTTCCCAGCATCACCCAAAGAAACGTACTTAAAGACATAACGCCAAGCCCGCCCACTTGAAGAATGGCGCAAAGTAGAAAAATCCCAAAATTATTAAACGTATCCTTCAAGGAAATGACGCTTAAGCCGGTAACGCTGATGGCGCTTGCAGCTGTAAACATCGCATCAATAAAGCTAATTTTTACATTGGGAAGGTGCACCAAAGGTAATTTCAATAGAAATGTCGAAATAATAAGTGCAGATAAATAAAAGATAAAAATCAATTGAAATGTCGAAAGTTCCCTCGTCTTCGACCGTAGCTTCTTCATAGAGTCCATTTAAATTCATTCCTTATATAATCTCCCTGTTATTCTATAATAAGCTTTGCAAATTGTAAAAGGCCGGAAAGAAACAAAATGGTGAATCATACAATTTCAATAAGGAAATGAATCTATTAGCTTCTTAATTTTGCATTATGCAGAGGGAAGTGGTTTATAGGGTGGAACAGTCGTATTTAATTAAGCCCATGCTTGATGGGTCATATCCCGTCATCGATTATGGAAAAGGCGTCTATTTATATGACAAGAACGGAAAGAAGTACTTAGATGCCGCTTCTGGGGCTGTCACAGCCAATATCGGTCATGGAGAAAAAGAGATTATTAAGGCGATGGAAGAGCAGGCCCAAAAGGTCTCGTTCGTGTACCGTTCGCAGTTTACCAGTGAAGCAGCTGAAAAACTAGCTAAAAAGATTGCTAAGCTATTGCCGGAAGATTTGAATTGGAGCTTTTTCGTCAACAGCGGTTCCGAAGCCACGGAAACTGCCATGAAAATGGCAATCCAATATTGGCAGGAAAAAGGAATTACCACGAAAAATAAGATTTTGTCCAGATGGGTTAGTTACCATGGGATAACTTTGGGAGCGCTTTCGATGTCCGGCCATCCTGGAAGAAGGGCAAGATTTGTTCCACTTTTAGAGGAGTTTCCAGTCATCCATCCCCCTTATTGCTACCGCTGTCCATACCATCTTGAAGCACCTGCCTGTCAATATCTTTGCGCCCGTGAGCTAGAAACTGCCATCAACAGAATCGGGGCAGATAAAATTGCCGCCTTTATCGCAGAGCCTGTCATAGGTGCTGCTGGCGGAGCCATTTCCCCGCCAAAGGATTATTTAAAAGTGATAAAGAAAATTTGTGATGACCATGACATTCTGTTTATTGCAGACGAAGTAATGACAGGAGCTGGCCGGACTGGTGCGATGCTGGCATCTGAGCATTGGGGCGTCATTCCAGATATTGTCGCCTTAGGAAAGGGGCTTGGAGCAGGGTATGCACCGATTGCCGCTGCTGTTGCCAGTGATAAAATCATCGAGCCGATTCTCGCAGGCTCCAAAGTGGTCATGAGTGGTCATACATTAAGTGCCAATCCGCAAAGCTGTGCTGCCGCTTTAGCGGTCCTAGAATATTTGGAAAAAAATCAGATTATGAGAACAGTAGGAAGCAAGGGTGAGTTTTTACGAAAGGAACTTGAAAAACTAAAGAGCCAATTTTGGTTTATAGGGGATGTCAGAGGGATGGGCCTTCTACTCGGAATTGAATTTGTAGAGGACCAAACATCAAGAAGACCGTTTCCTAGAAATGCGCAAGTTACGCAAAGAATGGTGGAGCTTGCCAAGGAAAAAGGGCTGATTGTATATCCTGCAGGTGCAGGAATAGATGGGGTAAATGGTGACTCGATTATAATTTCACCTCCATTAACTATTACCGAAGTAGAAATGAATGAATTAATTCACTTATTAAAGGAAGCATTTTCAGCCTTTTCAAAGGAAATCAATTTATCGGAATGACTGGGTGGTGTAAAAGGATGAAAAACCCATTTGGGAAAATCACAACCTTGGAGAAGGTAATGGAGCTTTTTCATGACGGAATGACGTTAATGTTTGGCGGCTTTGGCGGTGTAGGGACTCCGCCGGGTTTAATCGATGGGATTCTCGAAAAAGGTATTCGCAATTTGACACTAATCGGAAATGACACTGGTTTTCCCCATATTGGAATTGGAAAATTGGTCAGCCAGGAAAGGGCGAAAAAAGTGATTGCCTCACATATAGGGTCAAATCCATTTGCCGGTCAGTTCATGCATGAGGGAAAGCTTGAGGTGGAGTTTTCCCCACAAGGCATTCTCGCTGAAAGAATTCGTGCGGGCGGTGTAGGACTCCCTGGAATTTTATCCGATATCGGCAAGGACATTGAGCTGGTAGCGGGAGGTAAACAGAGGGTCTTGCTGAACGGTGAAGAATATTTAGTTGAGGAAGCATTAACAGCGGAGGTTTCCATCGTATTTGCGAAAAAGGCTGATGAATATGGAAATTTAATTTATGACAAGAGTGCCCGCAATACCAATCCGCTTGTGGCCATGGCGGGTGCGATCACGATTGCCGAAGTAGAAGAAATTGTTCCCCTCGGCGCTCTTAATGCGGAAGAAATTATTACACCCGGAGTATTCGTGGATTATATCATTCCAACTAAAGGGGTGAACTGGAAATGGGCATGGGAGTAGATATACGTAATAAACTAGCGAAACGTGCAGCAGAAGAAATTCAAAATGGGATGGTAGTGAATCTTGGTATCGGCATCCCTTCCCTCGTTCCTAATCACCTCAAGAAAGGGGTAAACGTTATTTTTCATGCGGAAAATGGCATTACTGGAATGGGCCAAAGTCCGATAAAAGGTGAGGAGGACGAAAACCTTTGCAATGCAGGGGGCTTTCCTGTCACGTTAAACATCGGCGGTTCCTATTGTGATAGTGCGGTTTCGTTTGGCATGATCCGCAGCGGCAAAATAGATATCACGATTTTAGGCTCCCTTCAGGTAAGCCAGAAGGGAGATTTAGCGAACTGGATTGTACCTGGCAAGAAGGTCCCGGGGATGGGCGGGGCAATGGAGCTTGCCCAAAAGGCAAAGAAAGTTATTGTCCTGATGAACCACTGTGATAAACTAGGCCGCTCAAAAATCGTCAAGGAGTGTACGATGCCCCTTACTTCCAGGGAATGTGTGGATTTGATTATTACGGAATTAGCTGTTTTTCAAGTGACAGACGAAGGACTGCTTTTAACAGAAATATTTGCCCAAGGTAATCTTGAAGATGTAGTCAATAAAACCCAATGTGAATTTGCTATTAGTGAGAATTTGAAAGAAATCCCCTATTAAATGCAGCATAGTTAATAAAGGGAGTGGTGCAAATGCAAAATCATGAAGCTCAAATCAACACCTGGTTGAAGGAGAACCGTGCAAGAGGGGCAAGGCTCTTGCAAATCCTTGTCAGGGAAAACTCCACAAGAGGGAACGAAAGCAGTGCTCAGGCGATTCTCATTGAAAAGTGCCGCCAGCTTGGATTAACACTTGATATTTGGGAAATTGGCAGTGAGGAATTAAAAAATCACCCAGCCTACTGCTGTGATCGACATAACTTCGAGGGAAACCCTAACCTAGTTGCTGTGTTAAAGGGCACAGGTGGAGGAAAATCTCTCATTCTCAATGGTCATATTGATGTGGTTCCGGTTGGCAATGAGTCAAGCTGGGAACGGGATCCCTTTAGCGGGCATATCGAATGCGGAAAGCTGTACGGCAGGGGGGCCACCGATATGAAAGGGGGAACCGCCGCCCTTTTAATGGCGCTTGAGTCCATTATTGCCTCTGGAATAAAGCTTAAAGGCGACGTCATTTTTCAGAGTGTTATAGAAGAGGAAAGCGGCGGCGCGGGAACGCTTGCGGCTGTACTAAGAGGATACAGTGCCGACGGAGCGATAATCCCAGAACCGACGAATATGAAAATTTTCCCGAAGCAGCAGGGCTCTATGTGGTTTAGAATTACCGTAAAAGGCAAGGCAGCACACGGAGGAACTCGCTACGAAGGCGTTAGTGCAATTGAGAAATCGGTAAAAGTCATTCAAAGATTGCAGCAATTAGAGAAAGACCGGAATGCCAAAATTTCAGACCCGCTTTATCAGAAAATCCCAATCCCAATTCCTATTAATATTGGAAAAATCACAAGCGGTGAATGGCCGTCATCGGTGCCTGACACTGCTGTGATTGAAGGCAGGATGGGGGTTGCCCCGAATGAAACAATGCAATCTGCTCAGGCTGAAATGGAAGCTTGTCTTAACGAGCTTAATGAGCAGGATTCTTGGTTTAAGGATCATCCTTTAACCATCGAATGGTTTGGCGGCAGATGGCTGCCCGGTAATATGGAAAGCAGCCATCCATTAATGAAGAAGCTTTCTGCAAGTTTTAGAGAGGTTAATGGGGAGGAACCAGTGGTGGAGGCAAGCCCATGGGGAACCGATGGCGGAATTCTATCAGCCGTGGGGAATACACCAGTTGTTGTGTTCGGCCCGGGGACTACGGAAATTGCCCATGATGCCAATGAATATATTATTCTCGATGAAATGTTTGCCGCAAGCGAGATAATCGCTCTAACCATTTTAAAATGGTGCGGAGTACAGGAATAGTGTTGTAAAATCAGAATACTGCCGGCGAAATGTCTGGCTTGGAAAAGCCAGACATTTTCCTGGAAAATAAGTAACTTTTTTGAAAAAAGGGGTGATGATGATGAATCATTTACCAACGACAATTTTTGAAAATCATTCCACCTTCTATATGGAAGTCTGTATTGACTCATTTAATAAACGAATCCGAGTCGACGACTATCGCGGGAATATAAAGAAAATCCTGGTAAGGGCAGAGGAACTCGTCAAACAGCATCAGGTGGAAAAGCTAATCATCAAAGCTCGAATGGAAGATACGATTTCCCTTTTTGAATTTGGTCTTCAGCCGGAAGCGATCGTAGACCATTATTTCCGGGGTTCGGATGCATATTTTTATACAAAATATTATATTTCTAATCGGAAGAAAAACGACCATTGGATTACCGAAGACGCAATCATTCACAGTATTTATCAATTGGATCATGTCCAGCAAAATTTAACCCCGCCAAAAGATTACGAGATTAAAAAAGCTGATGAAGACCAGGCAGCCAAGCTATCTGCTCTTTACCGGCAGGTGTTTCAAATCTATCCAACTCCATTAAATGACCCGGAATATATAAAAAAGACAATGCGGGATGGGACAATCTATTATGTTTTTTTACATCAGGGGGACATCGTCAGTGCAGCTTCTGCGGAAATAAACGATTTTTATAAAAATGCGGAATTAACAGATTGTGCAACGCTTCCGGAGCACCGGAAATATGGACTGATGAAGATTCTCCTGAATGAACTTGAGGGTGAATTAATTAAAAAAGGGATTTTTTGCAGCTATTCAATCGCCAGGGCATTGTCATTTGGGATGAATGCAGCCCTATATCAGCTCGGCTATTCTTACCGCGGAAGGCTCATGAATAATGTCTATATCTATGACAAGCTGGAGGATATGAATATGTGGGTAAAGAATTTGGCAGGCTGCTAGCTTTTTGGCAGATGGTGCCCGTTTTTCGGCACCAGGTATACTGGCCGGAGGGGCAGGTGAAATAATGGGCCAATTAACTGCTTTAACACAGGAAGTTCTAAGTGCCATTTTAAAAAGTATTGATGAAGGAATCCATGTGGTTAATATCGAAGGGAAGACCATTTTTTATAATGAAGTAGCGGCAAGGCATGATGGAATGGAGGTGACAGAGGTTCTTGGGAAGCACCTGTTAGAGGCTTTCCCTTCCCTAACAGAAGATTCAAGCACCTTGTTAAAGGTTATCAAAACAGCTAAGCCAATCTATAACCAGACCCAAGAATACGTTAATTTACATGGCACCAGAATTGACACCATGAATACTACCTTGCCAATTCTGCTGAATGATGAAATTATCGGTGCAGTTGAAATTGCAAAAGATTATTCGCGGATGAAACTGCTTGCGGAAAGGCTGCTAGACCTGCAAAAAGGACTGAACAAAAGCAAACGGAAAAAGACCCCTCCGCAGGTCCGCTATACGTTAAATGATTTAAAAACGGTAAACCCAATCTTCAATAGAATGAAGGAGGAAGCCAGGAAACTGGCAAAATCGGATTCTCCCATCCTTGTATACGGTGAATCTGGTACCGGTAAAGAATTATTTATACAAGGAATTCATCATGAATCAAGACGGTCAAACGGGCCCTTTATTGCGCAAAATTGCGCTGCCATCCCTGAAACCCTGCTTGAAAGTATGCTGTTTGGAACGGCCAAAGGAAGCTATACGGGGGCCGTTGACAGAAAAGGGTTATTTGAGCTTGCTGATGGGGGCACCCTGTTTCTTGATGAACTTCACGCGATGCCAATTGAATTGCAGGCGAAGCTCCTTAGGGTTTTAGAGGAGGGGATGGTCAGAAGAGTGGGGAGTTCTGAAACCAGTGCCGTGGATGTCCGTGTCATCGCTGCGATAAATGTTCATCCAAATAAATTACTTCAAGAAGAAAAACTGCGCTCTGACCTTTATTATCGCTTAAATGTATTTACCTTTTCTTTGTTGCCGCTTCGGGAAAGAAAGGAAGATATTATTTATTTATGCAAATTCTTCATACAAGAATATAATCATAAACTCAAAAAAAATATCCTAGGAATGGAAGGAAACCTAGAAATCCTCTTCATGGATTATCAATGGCCTGGAAATGTCCGTGAATTAAAACATACATTGGAATATATGATGAATGTCTGCAATGGCAGTTTATTAACCACTGAAGACTTGCCAATAATGTTAAAGCAGCATTCATCCCTTATAAGAAGGAATGTCAGGGAATGTGTAAATCTATCACTGCGTCAACATGTCGATGACCTTGAAAGAAAACTGATCATCGAGGCGTTGGAACAATCCGGCGGCAATGTAAAACAGGCTGCCGAGCTTTTGGAAATCCCAAGACAGACTTTACAATATAAATTAAAAAAATTGATGTAATGTTAATTGGTGCCGACTTTTCGGCACCTTTTCATTTTCTAAAAATGAAAAAAAGTATTCAATTCCTCCTTCTGACCGGCAGAACACAAACGGGCACCTTTGTTTTTCGCTTTGGCACGATACTTGCATAATATTAAAGTAAGCAAGGAGTAGGAGGAATAATGAATGAAACAATTTTTATATAAGCCTAACCGGCATTGGAAAGACATAGAGCTTTGGAAAAATGTAACGGAAGATCAGTGGAACGATTGGCTTTGGCAGTTAACCAATACAATTCGTACCCTTGACGATTTAAAAAAGGTAATCAATCTTACCCCCGATGAAGAAGAGGGGGTAAGAATCTCAACTAAAACCATCCCCTTAAACATTACACCTTATTACGCATCCCTAATGAATCCTGATGATCCACGCTGTCCAATCAGAATGCAATCTGTCCCAGTCGGAAAGGAAATTTATAAGACAAAATACGATCTTGAAGATCCCTTATATGAAGACGAGGATTCGCCGGTTTCTGGATTAACACACCGTTATCCAGACAGGGTTTTATTTCTGGTCACGAATCAGTGCTCGATGTATTGCCGCTATTGTACAAGACGGCGGTTCTCCGGGCAGATTGGTATGGGCGTTCCAAAAAAGCAGCTTGATGCAGCCATTTCCTATATACGGCAGACCCCGCAGGTAAGGGATGTTCTTATTTCCGGCGGAGACGGGCTGTTAATCAATGATAATATTTTGGAATATATCTTGAAGAATTTGCGCGAAATCGACCATATCGAAATTATTCGTATCGGGACAAGAGCACCTGTTGTTTTTCCACAAAGAATTACGGAAAACCTTTGCAACATTTTAAAAAAATACCACCCTATTTGGCTAAATACACATTTCAATACTTCAATTGAAATAACAGAAGATTCGAAACGTGCGTGTGAAATGCTAGCAAATGCCGGTGTTCCTGTTGGCAATCAGTCCGTTATCCTTGCCGGAATCAACGACAGTGTTCCGATTATGAAAAAATTAATGCATGACCTCGTGAAAATTCGGGTACGGCCATATTATATTTACCAATGTGATTTGTCAGAAGGGATTGGCCATTTCCGTGCCCCAGTTTCCAAGGGGCTTGAAATCATTGAGGGACTTCGCGGCCATACTTCTGGGTATGCGGTACCTACCTTTGTGGTAGACGCTCCCGGCGGCGGCGGAAAAATTGCTCTGCAGCCGAATTATCTGATTTCCCAAAGCCCTGAGAAAGTTGTCCTCCGCAATTTTGAAGGAGTGATTACCTCTTATCCAGAGCCGGAAAATTATCTGCCTGGCAGAGCAGATGCCTATTTTAAAGAGGTTTATCCAGATATAGATGAGAAAAAATCGCTCAATGGCATCGCTGGAATTATGAATGACCAGCACTTTAATCTTGTTCCGGAAGGTTTGTCGAGATTAAATCGCCGTAAGGGATACACCGAAGATCCTGCCCACTCCACATTAAAGGATAAGCGAAGCAAGCGGGATGAATTGAAGGAGAAAAAGTATCAAGCGTTAATCCAAAAGGAGAATGAAGCGGAGCAAAATACCGAAGTAAAGGCAGACTCGCCAACAGAGTAGGGAAAGGAGTTGATGGTCTTGGTTTGTGAATGGTGCAGCAGTGAAAACGTAAAAAGTGTTTCCAGTACAGTTTATTGGGAATTGCCTGATGGCTCGCGGGCAATTGAAATCACGGAGACACCTGCTTTCGACTGTCCTGATTGTTCCATGGTATATCAAAGCGAGGCGACCATTAAAGAAATAGAAGATCAATTATTTTTAATTGACAGTAAGAAGGTGGGGAAGATCATTACTTTTAAGGAGCTTATGAGCATCCCTCGCTTATTAAAAAGAAACTACTTTGATTTTTCATAAGTACTGGACACGTGAGAGTGGTTGGATTAATATTTATTGATAAAAAGAAGTCTTTTTAGAAAGGCGTTTTATCAATGAATAAATCATTTTACCATTTTTTAATGAAATACCGGCATCCGGCCCCAAAAGACGCAATCAGCCGGTTTGCCAATCACGCCTATTTGGATCATGACTTTCCTAAATATTCACTGGATTATTATGAACTAACGGCCTATCTTGAACTTAACGGCCATTATTTGGATTCTATGTCAACCTTTGATGAGGCCTGGCAGATATATACTTTGTCAGAGTATAAAGACCGATAAATCGCCTTCATGATGAGGCGATTTTTTCATTTTAAAAATGTCTAGCGCTTTTAAAAAGATGTTCGCATATACTATTGTAATCAAAATTCACGGCTAATCTTTAAAGGGGAGGAGAGGAAATGACAAAAAGGAAAAAACCAAAGTATAAAATAGGCGATACGGTTGTGATTACAATTTACGGGACTGTAGGCAGAGTGACGGATGTGAAATGGCTGGACGGAGATTATGTGTATGAAGTCAATAAAAGCCATGGTTTATTTAATGAATCAGCATTGGAATTGCTCTCAGAATATGATGGCAAGGTCTTAGAACAGGAACAAATTGATATAGAATACAAGTTTTTTATAGGCGATTTGGTTCAAGTTAGCGGCTACGGTGCGGATCTTTTTAAAGTGATTGGCTTTCGGACAGAAATTTGGCGCTATAAAGAAGACGCCTGGGAAGATGTCATTTACGAATTGTCAAGGATAAGTGACGGGGAATGGCTGGAAGTCGGGGAAGAAGAATTGACACTTGTCGCTGATGCAGAAAGTGCTGATACATTTATTCAAAAGCTTGGTCTTTTATACTTAGTGAACAAACAAGATAAAACCACAAAAAGCCCAAATATACAGAACATGGTGAGAAAAGCAGAATTTGAAGAAATTTCTCGCAAAAAGGAGAAAAAAGAATTAATTGATAATCTGTTAGACATATTTAATGACTACCGAATTCTTTATGAATTATTTCATGATCAAGAATATTATCAAGTTATGCGGGTTATCCTGAAGAAGTTGGAAAGTCTTGTTAATAACGATGGCAAAAGCCATGTCTAGCTGTCAAGTTAATATTTCAAACAATAGATAAAGAATAAATGGAATACCAGCCCATTTAATAAGAGAAAACAAGGAATCTAAGATTTTTTCGAAATATTGGAGGGTGACGCTATCCTCACGATTTACATCTTCCATCCAAGCCTCAAGTTTCCAAAGTAAATTCGTCATACAATCACCTCGTCGATATCTTGTTATTCATCCTATGCTTGTCCAGCAATTTCAGAACTGAAAAATTTTAATCTTCAATAGAATTCCACCTCGAACCAATTAGACATCCCAAAGTAACTAGCATGAAAAAGCTTTAACGGTCATACATTCTGTAAAAAGGGGGCGATGACTTGAGAGAAATTGAAGTATTTATTGATACAGAAGAAATTGCTGAATTTTTCTTTCACGAACTTGTCAAAAGAGGATACGTTCCTAGCGAAGAGGAATTAGAGGAAATCGCAGACATTACGTTCGAATATTTAATTGAAAAAAGCATTATTGATGAAGAAGTACAGGATGATTAAGTTATAACTGCTTTCCTAAAAAAATGACTATTATATAGATGAAAACGAAAGACGAGCAGTCCATGCTCGCTTTTTGTTTTAAACGGGTAAAACGTCCTAAAAATTTTAAAAATCGCGAAACCTTTTTTTGTCCCTCTCGTATATATGAATACGAAAGATTGGGGGGATATTGATGTTCAAAAAAATCCTTAAATCAATTTTTAAGAACCAGCTTCATCATCAAAAGTATGGGTCTTCAAGTGACCATTGGAAAAAAAAGAACCATTATAAGCACAGCCAGATGGGGCATTATCACTATAAAAAGAAGCATAAAAGCGGCAGCTTCCTGTCTAGTTTCTTTAGCAGTTAACTGTGAAAAAAAGGGTCTGCCGAAATGTATAAAAGATTAATATTAGGTTTATCAAGTTTCATTGAAAAACCGTTTTCCAAAGAAGAAATAATTTCTGGCCGCTATAAGGTGATGGAGCATCTTGGGATGGGGAGTTACGGACATAGCTATTTAGTACTTGATCTTTCCTCCCAAGATTACAAAGTTTTAAAAGCATTAAGGCTTCATAAAAGAATCACCAGGACTGGCCTGAAAGGGTTTGAATTTGAAAAAGAATTGCTGAACTCCATTCACCATCCGGGTTTCCCACATTACTATGAGGGGGGTACATATAAACATATACCGTATTTTACAATGGAATATATCAAGGGTAAGAATTACGAGCAACTTATTTTCTCTGAGGGATGGAAGTTAACCGAAAGAAAAGCTTTTTCCATTGGCTATGAGCTGCTTGAGATGATCGGCTATCTTCATGAGCGAAATATTGTTCATAGGGATATCCGGATACCAAATGTAATTTTTGACGGGTCAGCGATTAAGTTAATTGATCTGGGGTTGGCCAGATCTTTGGGTAACGTCGGAGGTGAAAAATCCAAGGAATCGAACCCCCGGAAAGAGCTGAATTTCCAGGCTGATTTTTATGGTCTGGGTCACTTTCTGCTGTTTTTGATATATTCAAACTTCTCATTTCCTGAAAATAAGAAGGAAATGAGCTGGGAAGAGGAATTAGATATAACAGACAATGCTAAACACATTTTACGAAAATTGCTCATGCTTGAGACTCCTTATGACAATTGCGTGCAAGTAAAAAAAGATATACAAAATCTTATGAATGATTTAGGAGGAATAAACGATGTCACTCTTTAACAAAATGTTTGCCAGTGTTGGAATTGGCGCTGCGACCGTGGACACGAAGCTTGAAAAGGACACTTACATGCCGGGAGAAACAGTGAAAGGGGTTGTAGAAATAAAAGGGGGTAAAGTGGATCAACAGATTGAAGAAATTTACCTTGCTTTAAATACAACCTACTTAAAAGAATCGGATGACCGTAAGTATACGGTCACTGCCACCATCGACCGTTTCCGGATTACTACACCGTTTACAATAAATGTTAATGAGAAGAGGGAAATCCCGTTTACGTTCCAGCTGCCATATGATACTCCCTTATCTATTGGACGGTCTAAAGTGTGGGTTTCCACTGGATTAGATATTAAAGGAGCAGTGGATCCGGGGGACAAAGACTATCTCAAGGTTGTCCCCAACCCGTTAATGTCTGCGGTCTTTGATGCGGTCGACAGCCTTGGATTTAGAATTCGTGAGGCCGATTGTGAAGAAGCGCCGAGAAGATTGCGCGGACGCCTGCCATTTGTTCAAGAATTTGAGTTTGTTCCAGTATCCGGATCATTCCGTGGACGCTTAGATGAGCTTGAAGTTGTGTTCTTCCCTGCTGGAAATGGCGGTCTTGACCTAATGTTCCAGGTCGACCGCAAGACAAGAGGACTTTCTGGTTTATTCTCAGAAGCACTCGGAACGGATGAAACAAACGTAAGAATGACCGTTACCAATTCCGATATCCCTTCTCTAAGACAGCAAATCCAAAATGTGATTGGCAGATATTCTTAATAATTTATAAATATTAAACAATGGTGCCATTGTCAGGCTGTCGAAACAATCGATAGCCTTTTATTTTGCCCACCTTTTATAATAATTCACCGCGTTAATTAAAGGCTTTGCAACAAGTCTGTTGATTGGCGCTCCAGCCACTTCGCTTAGGAACGCAAGAAGGAAATGTCCGTCATAAAGTCGATGAGGGACAAAATCGAATGAACCCAAGAATAAAATGTTCTTCATAAAGCCGATGAAGGACAAAATCAAAGGAATCTAAGAGTGAAATGTCCCTGATAAAGGTGACACACATAGCAAGGTTCGAAAAATGTGTGTGGCAAAGTTTAAATTAATTTGCCTCCCTGTTGATTGGAGTGGAGGGCACTCGACTCCTGCGGGATATAGAGGTCACTGGAGACCCCACAGGCGCTATAGCGCCGAGGAGGCTCCAGGATCTCCCCGCGGAAAGCGAGTGCCCGGAGCGGAAATCAACAGGCCCGTTAGCAGAGAAAATCACCATTGTTTTTTTATAAAAAACTTTTTTCGACAAAAATAGTGTTGTTTCTTTGAAGGAATCGACAATACCCGTCTTTAATTATTAAAATAGACAAATTATTCAAATAATTGGAGGGGTATTATGATCAAAATGCTGACAAGAAGGACCTGTATTCAATATGATGTGACGCTCTTTCAAACTCCAAAACATCGCGAAAGGAAAGGGCATAAACAGGTTTACCGGACAACCATTCAAGCGGGCAGCAGAGAAAAATGTCTTCAGGAAACCTTTAGCCAATTTAATGTTACAGATAGAATCCCTCCCAATTATAAAGGAAGATTTCTATCCACATGGGATATTGTTTTAATTGATGAGGGGCGCGGAGGTCAATATTATTTTCAACTTCAGCCTGGCGGCTGGTTCCCTATAAATAGAATAATTCTTTTAAACAGATAGAGAAGGCTGACCCGTTTTGTCAGCCTCTTTTAATGCATTAGTGCTTTCTGCCTCCGGTAGCACTATCCTCTTTTGCGTGTGCCTCATGTTCAGCAATGATGGCTTCCGGCGGCACGTGATTATTTTTTTTCTGCCCACGAATTCGGTTTCGATGTTTTTTTCCCATTTTCAAACCTCCAATAGGTAATTTTCAAAATATAAATTTGGGCCTACAAATATAATTCCCCACAAAAAATAAAAAATCATGTTTTTTCTCATTTTGGTTTTTATTAAAAAATGCTGTATGTTATAGTGACTATGGTGCAACATGTTATTGCACATACATAATAAGGAGGGTTCCATTGATGAGTGTACATATCGGCGCAAAAGAGCATGAAATTGCTGAAACAGTACTTCTTCCGGGAGATCCGCTTCGTGCCAAATACATTGCTGATACGTTTTTAGAGGGGGCAGTGTGCTATAACGAAGTTCGGAATATGTTTGGATTTACTGGTACATATAAAGGGAAAAAAATATCCGTTCAAGGAACAGGAATGGGAGTTCCGTCCATTTCTATATATGTGAATGAATTAATCCAAAGTTATAATGTAAAAAACTTAATTCGGGTCGGTACTTGCGGTGCTATCCAAAAGGATGTAAAGGTCCGTGATGTCATATTGGCGATGACAAGCTCAACTGATTCTAATATCAATCGGCTGACGTTTGGACATGTTGACTATGCTCCTGCGGCAAATTTTGATTTGTTGAAAAATGCCTATGATGCAGGGGTGCAGAAGGGGCTTAACCTAAAAGTAGGCAGCGTTTTTACAGCGGATTCCTTTTATAACGATAATGCCGAACTTGAAAAGTGGGCGAAATATCAAATCCTTGCTATTGAAATGGAAACAACAGCGCTTTATACTCTTGCTGCCAAGTTTGGCCGTCGGGCCCTTTCTATTTTAACTGTCAGTGACCATATTTTAACCGGGGAAGAGACAACGGCCGAAGAAAGACAATTGACCTTTAATGATATGATAGAAGTCGCATTGGAAGCAGCTATTAAGGAATAATCGACATAACCCCCTTCCGGAAAGAAGGGGGTTACTATTTTTAATTAATATTTAATAATTTTTTCATTAACTTTTCTTTGTTAAATTTATTAAAAAGATGTTATTCTAAACACTAAGGGTAATTTTTTAGATTTATAAAGTGCTTCAAAAATTATAGCGAGTCTTGACTTTGCTAGTCACGAAAGCAAGTCCGCTTCTTATTTTGATGGTTAATGAAAGTGGTGAAGGCTTTGGAAGAAGAGAAAATGGATCAGGAAAAAGTTGAGCAGGAGCAAATGTCGGATAACAATAAGCCGGGATATATTCGTTTAAAAAGATTTCACTTTATTATGCTGCTTTTTTTGATTGTTTTTTTATCAGCAGGAATCACTACAGTTGCCCTTTCATTTGGTGATGAAAAAGTAGTGACAGTTAACAACGACCGAAAAGAATTTGCAAAACTGTATGAAGCATTTGACACCTTAAATAAGGATTATTACAAAAAGGTAAATGATCAAAAACTGATTAATGGAGCCATTAACGGAATGGTGGAATCCTTGGACGATCCTTATTCTGATTATATGAGCAAAGATGAGGCCAAAAATTTTAATAACAGCATTTCTTCATCGTTCGAAGGAATTGGCGCTGAGATTCAAGAAAAAGACGGTCATATTATGATTGTCTCGCCGATAAAAGGGTCCCCGGCGGAAAAAGCCGGTTTACAGCCTAATGACATTATTCTTTCAGTTGATGGAAAAACCCTTCAGGGCATGACATCTACTCAGGCTGTAACCATTATCAGGGGCAAGAAGGGATCGAAGGTCGAATTGTCCATTAAGAGAACAGGACAAGATACCCCGATTTCTGTACCGATTATTCGCGATCAAATCCCGATTGAAACGGTCTATGGGGAAATGGTTGATGACAAAATCGCAAAAGTGCAAATTACAAGCTTTTCAACTAATACCGCAAAAGAATTGACAAGTACATTAAATGACTTGCAGAAGAAAGGGATGAAAGGTCTTGTATTAGACCTTAGACAGAACCCAGGCGGTCTTTTGGACCAGGCTGTAAGTATATCGAGTATGTTTGTTCCAAAAGGAAAAGTAATTGTTAAGGAAGAAGACCGTAATGGCAAGATAAAAGAAATTGCATCACAAAATGCCGGCAGTCCTAATCTTCCTTTAGTTGTTCTTATTGATAAAGGCAGCGCCAGTGCATCTGAGATCCTTGCTTCTGCGGTTAAAGAATCAGCTGGTGTTACATTGGTTGGCGAAAAATCGTTCGGGAAAGGAACCGTGCAGACTGCTTCCAATTTCACAGACGGCTCCAACCTGAAATTTACGATTGCCAAGTGGCTGACACCTAATGGTAATTGGATTCATAAAAAAGGGATTAAGCCTGATGTGGAAGTGGCATTACCGGATTATGCATCCTTGTCAATCATTAATCCTGATAAAGAGCTGTCATTCTCTTCATCTTCAGCTGAAGTCCAAACCGCTCAGAAAATGTTAAAAGCCATTGGTTTTGACCCGGGCCGTGAAGACGGATTCTTTGATGAAAAGACAAAAGAGGCTGTAACTGCATTCCAGACCGCCAATAACCTGCCGGCTGATGGAATCCTAAAAGGCGACTCTACCATGAAACTGATGGAACTATTAAGGGAAAAAATCAAATCTGACGATACCCAAGTTCAAAAAGCAGTCGAAGTCTTAAAAGAAAAAATGCAATAAACGAAGGGCCTGCCACCAATCTGCTTAAGTTAAGCAGCGGGGGCAGGCTTATTAAATTTAATGAATGAACATGACTTCTTCAGGTAACTCTTTAAATAGTGTATTTTTTGTATTTAAAGGGGGGGATTTAATGAAGAAGATATCCATCATTTGGCTATTGATCGGCATCCTCCTCGTTGGGCAAAGGGTTCAGGCCGATAGCGATATCAGTTATAAAATCGAAATGCTTGATTGGAAACAGGTCGATGTAATATTGCCGCGGTATTCTAAATTTACCGTCATCGATCTGGAAACGGGGAAACGATTTAAGGTGCAGCGGCGTGCTGGCAGCAATCATGCTGATGTTCAACCATTAACCGTAAAAGATACGAAAATCATGAAAAAAATTTATGGCGGAAAATGGAGCTGGAAACGCAGGGCGATAATCGTTATGGATCAAAAAGACAATTGGATTGCTGCATCCATGCATGGAATGCCCCACGGGGCCGGTGCTTTAAAAAATAATTTTCCGGGCCATTTTTGTATTCATTTTTATGGGAGCACAACGCATCGGACAAATTCCATGGATTTATCCCATAAGCTGATGATTCTCAAATCAGCTGGAAAATTGGACGATTATCTGGGTGAAGCCAATCCTTACGAGGTAATCAATGCTTACATAACTGGCTTTAAACAACAGGATGCAAGCATTATTTCAGAGGCTTCGGTGCAAAATATCCGTTTGAAGCCAATTCTAAAGAATATTGAAAATGTTAGAATTTCACGCATGGAGTTATTGCCACCAGAGGATTTATTAGAAGAAATTAGCTTGGAGGTTCCCGTTGAAATTGATTGGGTGATAAAAAATCGCGGCCGACAGATCTATAAAGGGGCTATTCATTTGGTGCGCTTTTCTCCTGCAGATGCTTGGAAGATTGATTCGAAACAATTTATTAAAGTAAATAACCTATAAACAAAAAACACCTTAATGAGAGGAGATTTCCTCCATAAGGTGTTTTTTTAGTGAAATACTAGATTGGCTGTTCGCCATGTTTGATAAATGTTCGTTCATCTTCAATTAATCCGCAGGCCCCGCATTGAACTCGATAATCAGGTCCGTTGTACGGAAGATGAAACGGTTCTAACTCATTACTGGCGTATTCTCGAATGACAGAGCCCGACTGAGGGTCCATTTTTACGGAATGAGATACTTGTTGAATAATATTAAAACGGCTTCGATTGGTTTTACAATTTGGACATCTGTATGGTGTTGTCATAGGTTTCTCCTTTCATTGACTTGTTAAAATCTATTTTTTGCAATAATATTGGTAAGTATGTACAATTCAAGTGAAGAGATAGGAGGGGAAAATAAATGAAAAAATTTCTTTGGTGTGTGCTGTCTATTCTTTTTTTAATTTTGGCAGCCTCTTGCGGTAAACAGGAAAATCATAACGCAACCAATGAGCCTCCGCAAATAATAGAGGTAGCTCTTACTATTAAACCGGAAAAAGCAGAACCAAATAAGCCGGTTATATTTGAGGCAAAGGTAACTCAAGGAAAAGAAGCAGTTGAGGACGCAGATGAAGTGACGTTTGAGATTTGGCGGTCAAAAGACGAAAAACATGAAAAAATCAATGTTAAACATGCGGAAAATGGAATTTACCGCTTAGAAAAATCCTTTCCAACCGAAGGTACCTACTATGTAATTTCCCATGTGACTGCAAGAGACATGCACAGCATGCCCAAAAAGGATTTCGTTGTCGGTACACCAAGTGAACCCGAAGACCCAAATGCAAGCCACTCAAATATGGATATGAAAGGTCACGACAATTCTACTAATGGACATTAAAAAAGACAGCCTTTGGCTGTCCTTTTTAGAGTTTTCATTTAACTTTAGCATCTTTTATACCTTTCTTTTCAAGCTTTTCTTTTATCTTAGCTCTTATTTCTTCAGAAAAATCTCCTTCATAAGACGTTCCTACTGTTAAATGTCCTGATAGTTCATTAATATCTAACTGACCAAAATTGATGGTGCTATCCTGCTTTCCCACTGTCAATTTTTCAATCAAAGATTTATTTAGATTATGCCAATTTAAATTAACATTTTTTACATTCGGTTTTGTTGACTCTGTTTCTTGTTTAAATTCCTGTATGGCCGCCTTAAGAACAGCAATTCTTTTCTCTAACTCGGAAATTTTTTTATGCCCTTGCTTCTTGGTGAATTTTCCTGACAAAATTTGCATCATAGTACTTTATTCAGGATCGGCAGAATTAAAGGTAATAGGAATGTCTTCAACTTCTTCTAGATTAATGGGCATAAAAATCATTAAAATCCCGTTTTTAATATCTGTCTTTATTTGTTGGCTGACCGTTGGATACGGAAGTATTAATTCCTTCTTAAACTTCCGATTAGCCCGTTCTTTAATATGATACTTGCGATTAGTCTGCAGTGATTTAAATTCCCCTTTGATGGTAAGCACCTGCTGCTGGATGGATATATTGAGATGATCCCGTTCCAATCCGGGGACCTCGGCTTCAAGGATCAGCATATTATCCTCCTCGAATAAATCACATTTTGGAAAAAAATCGCTGATGGTTTGTGGATTGAAAGGGGCTGCAGAAGTTTGCTTGGAATCGAAAATATTGTTCCAAAAATCCTCAGATTGGAAGCTATGCGCTGCATCCATCCATTTTTTTAATTTATCAATCTCCATCATATCACCCCTTGAAAATGGCCAGTTATTTCATCTTATTAATTTGATAAAAAAACATGCAAGAAATTAGTATTATAAAATTTCCGTTACATCAATCTGTGAAAACTGCATATCGATATTTTTCGGGATTTTCACTTCAAGGGTGCCATCTTTATAGTTTGCTGCTGCACCTTTCTTTTTGACAATGGCTGGGAGGGTGATGGTGTGTTTATCTCCGGGTTCGGGGATGTGTTCGAGAATAAGCTGATTTGACGTATGATACAGGCGAAGTTTTTTGATCCATTCTTCATCTTTAATGGGGATCCTTACAAATACGTAATCGTGTGTCTCAAAGGCTGAGGAGTTTAATGCCCCGGTTCCAGGCTGAGAAGTGGAGGATTGCGGCCCAAAGCCACTGAACATTTCCTGCGGGTTCATCATTCCTTTCATATTTCCGGGTAAAACCTTGCCAATGATATCCTGAACGTATTTGTCAATCTCCTCTGGTTTCATTTTTTGAAGAGATTCCCTCACGTCTTTGTTAAAAGGGAACATATTCCATGGGAACATAACATTACATCCTTTCGATTGCTAAAAATTATATTTGATTCAAAATCGGGGCTGAAGGGTTAGCAATTTGGTCCTGATCAGTAATATCAATATCGGTATAAACATTGACATGACCGGAGGATGAAGGAGATAAATCACCAAAAGCCATATTCGTACCGATTAATTTTTGGTTAGAGGTATGGCTGTTTTGGACAATTGGGCCAAAATCAATGTTGGCATTATTATTCATGGCATTTGTTTTAATGTTAAATATATTAATTTGAAAAGGCATGATAATTTTTCAGTCCTTTATATGGGATTTGAAAAGACGTTAGATGGATTCGCGATATCTCCCATATCATTGATGTCCGGATCAATAAAGACATTCTCCATAGCAGCAGTCGGCGGTGCGAAATCTCCATAGGATGCATTTTGTCCCTGGGATTTAGTATTGGCCGTGTGCGCATTATGAAGTGCGTCACCGATGTTGACAGACCCATTGTTTGAGACACTGTTGATTTTAAAGCTGAAAATGTTGATAACAGTCTGCATGCTGTCACATCCTTTACACATTGTTACGGTATAGTATGCAGATGAATGCCCATAGGTTATTAAATCTTGGGATTACCATCCAAGGATATTGTCCAGTGCAAAGTAAATATTTGCATAAATAGAGGATTCTTTTTAACATATAGTATAAGGTGAAAATATATTTAGAGAGGTAATTGTTTGTGGGAAAACGAACAGCTTTGATTACAGGAGGGGTATCTGGAATAGGAAAGGCAACAGCCTTCCACCTTGCAGATAAAGGGTATCAGCTTGTAATCAACTATCGTAATAGTGAAGTGGAAGCAAATTCTTTAGCAAAGCAATTAGACAGGCAATTTGGAACAAAAAATCTTGCCATTCAAGGTGATGTCGCCAATGAAGGGGATTGTCACCGCATTGTAAAGGAAGCCGTATCAGCATATGGGAGCATCGACGTGTTTATACATAATGCAGGGCCTTATGTACATGAGCGAAAAAAGCTTGCGGAATACACCTTTGACGAATGGAATTATATCCTTCAAGGAAATTTAAGTTCTTTTTTTTATTTATCGAAAGAGATTATCCCTTTAATGCGAAAACAAAAATGGGGAAGAATTATTACATTAGGCTTTGACAGGGCAGAAACTGCTCCTGGCTGGATTTACCGTTCTGCCTTTGCATCTGCGAAAACTGGCCTAGCCTCCTTAACTCGGACCATTGCGTTAGAGGAAAGAGAATACGGCATTACAGCAAATATGGTCTGTCCAGGGGATATCACAAATGAATGGAAAGAAAAGAATATTATCGAAGCCACAGAAGCGAAAATCAGTGCAGCAGCATTCGAAAGACAGGGAACTGGCGAAGATATCGCTCGTGTGATCGGTTTTATCGTAGAGGAAAAGTCTGATTTTATTACGGGTAGCATTATTCCTGTTACCGGGGGTTGTGATGTTTTAGGAAAGGTTTTTAAAAGTTAATATAGACACTGGAAAATGATTTATAATTTTTTGAACTATTTGATAGTCAAGTATGATAGCAGCTCCTTTTGTTAATAATAGTAAGTAATCATCGATGAAAGGAGCAAAGAGTATGAGTTTTAACCTCAATCGAATTAATCCTAATCAAACCCAAGTGTTTTTTCATGATGGCCGCTTTGAAACGCTGACAAATGAGGAACTAGAAGAATTTTTGCTCCATATGGGTCTTAGTGATATAAATGAATCAATGGAACAAAACGTAACGGAATAATTTTTTATCTTACTAAAAAAGGCAATCGAGGTTTTATTAACCACGACTGCCTTTTCTTTTGCAATCAACTTTATGCTTCGAGACGCTGAGATTCTTCTGAATTTGAGCCGTTTCGCAGCAAATTTAAGGTATAAAGGTCTTTAGGAATTTCATATAAATCAAAAATGTCACCATTTGCGTTTAATTGTTCATACAACGATTTTCTAGATTCATTTGCTTTCATAACATAGGGGAGTTTTTCCGCAGCTTTTATGGAGCGAATATTAACTTTACGGATTCTCATAAAAACTGTTTCGATGCCTAATTCATAAAATAACTCTTGAAAAAATGCGTCTTTAGCTAAACTATTGTAGCCTTTACCATGATATGGTTTTCCGAGCCAGGTTCCCAGAAATCCGGCGTTGCCCTCAACATCAAATAAGCTGATGGTCCCGATTGGTGATCCCCATTCATCAAGGATCGTCCGGGATATGATCTCCCCGCGCTCTTCGGCTTCAATGGTTTGTTTTGTCATAAATAAAAATTCCTCATAGGAAGCGGCTTTTTGGCGCACAAAAGGGAAGACATCTGGATGCGTAATTAGATTGTATAATTCGTGGCTGTCATGTACATCGCGTTTTTTTAACATGATTATCCCTCCATTTAGGGCATTCCGATCCCATGTCAAAAGAAGCGGTCCACCCTCGAAATTTTTTTAAGTTGAAAAAAAATTTCGGGGTGGGAATCGAACCCACTAGAACCAGTCAAAACTGGTGGCGCACCATTTGCCTTCCCAATTTTCAATTGTTTGTGTAAAGCAGATTTTGATTGTAAACCCCCAATGGAATTACGCTAATGAAATCAGTTTCACCTAGAAAATCATACAAGAAAAATTTCAAAAAATAAATAGTTATTTGTAGGATTTTTGGTGAAATTTTTTACCAATTTTCAACAAATTTCTACGAATCCTGATAGATGAATTCACCGCCAATCATTGTCCATAATGGTTTCGCCAAATAATGAAAAGGGTGTTGGCTCCATAGGACCAAATCCGCCTCTTTTCCAGCTTCAATACTTCCTACTCTGTGGTCGATTTTCAGATTTTTGGCCGGCAGGATTGTGATGCCTTCAAGCGCCTTTTGTTCCGGCAAGCCTTCCCTGATGGCAAGACTTGCGCAAATATTTAAATATTGAATGGGTACATATGGATGGTCAGTCGTAATCGATACATCAATACCATGCTTGGTAAGCTCCTGATAGGTTTTCCATGTTTTGTTTTTTAGTTCGATTTTCGATCTTCGCGTTAAAGTCGGGCCAACCGATACCTGTAAGCCAAGACCGGAAAGCTCATTCGCTATTAAATGCCCTTCCGTACAGTGTTCAATTCGCAAATCAAGATTAAACTCTTCAGCGAGCCGTAATGCAGTAATAATGTCATCTGCACGATGGGCATGGATTCTTACAGGTATTTCTCTTTTCAGTGCCATAACGAGGGGTTTAATCCGGAAATCATCAGGATTCTCCGTGTTAATGGCTTGAAAGAAAGCTTCTCTGAGCATCCCCATGATTCCCATTCTTGTTATGGAATTACTGTTTCCATGACTGTGAATTCGCTTCGGGTTTTCCCCTAGGGCAATCTTTAGCCCTGCCGTCTCCTCGACAATCATTTTTTTGATGTTTTTTCCGGTAGTTTTGATGATGGCGGTGGTACCGCCAATTACATTGGCACTTCCCGGCATAATATGGACTGTGGTGATCCCACTTTTTACCGCATCTGTAAAAGCAGGATCTAGTGGATGAACCCCATCAATGGCCCTGATGTGCGGCGTCATAGGCTCATGCGTTTCGTTGGCATCGTTGCCGGCCCAGCCTGTACCTTCGTCATACAAACCCAAATGGGTGTGAACGTCGATAAATCCAGGAAAGAGGCAGTGCCCTTCGCAATCGATTATTTGGATGTCTGCGTCATAGGTGATGCTTTCTTCTACTTTTATTATTTTTCCATTTTCAATTAATACATCACCGCAGCGGATCGGTGCAGTTGTAACCGGGTAAATGGCCGCGTTTTTTAAAAGTAATTTTTTCATAAGTAAAACCTTTCTGAATGGGTTTATAGTATTTTATCCATTTTAACAAGGGAAAAGTGGTTATTAAAGGCTTTTTCATTATTTTTCCGGTGTTTTTTGGTACTAATGACACATTTAAATATGCTTTGCGTAATAGTATATAGGAGTATTTATTAGGGGGGACCGCGTTTGGTTAGTAATGAGGAAAGAACAATGGCTGCTGTCATGTATGTGTTGAATTTTTTTGTGCCTGTAATCGGACCGCTGATTATTTGGCTGTTAAAGAAGGAAGAATCAGCATTTATTGATTATCATGGGAAGGAATATTTTAATTTCACAATTTCTTATATTGTTTACTTTGTCATTAGCAGTATCCTTATTGTTCTACTCGTCGGGCTGTTCCTAATTTGGGTGGTCGGTATCGCGGCCGCAGTATTTAATATCATTGCGGCGGTGAAAGCTTATGAAGGAAAGGAATACCGTTTCCCATGGATTTTCCGGTTAATAAAATAAGTGAGGGATGATAGGCTGTCTTTGACAGTCTATTTTTTATAGCTGAAAAAGTCTTTTCATTTTGCAAATGGGTAGAGATAAACTATAATTTCTATTGTTTAATTGGCAAAGAAGGGACGGATCTGCATGAATCATCGAGTCGGTTTGGTTTTGGAAGGCGGAGGGATGCGCGGTGTTTATACTGCGGGTGTCCTCGAATACTTTTTAGAGCAGGAAATGTTCTTCCCCTATGTTATTGGCGTATCTGCAGGGGCATGCAATGCAGCCTCCTATTTATCGAAACAAAAAGGCAGAAATAAAACCGTCACGATTGAATATGCTTCTGACCCGCGATATATTTCGTGGAAAAACTATTTTAAGAATCGGCAAATTTTTGGAATGGATTTTATTTTTGATGAAATTCCCAACAAACATATTCCTTACGACTTTGACAGGTTTTATCAAAATCCTTCAGAATTTGTCATCGGGACGACTGATTGCATGACTGGTGAACCTGTTTATTATAATAAAAAGGATTATGGGAAAGATCTTCTGACTGTTTTAAGGGCCTCCAGTTCATTGCCGTTTATTGCACCTGAAATCCGCTTTAAGGAAAAAATTCTGCTCGATGGCGGAATCAGCGACCCCATTCCGATCAAAAAGGCAAAACAGGATGGCTATGAAAAAAATATTGTCATCTTAACCCGTAATGCCGGTTATCAAAAAAAGCCATCTAAATTTCATTTTCTGGCTGACAGAAGGTACCCTGAATATAGTGGTTTGTTAACAGCACTTCGGAATCGCTATCAACAATATAATGATACGCTCAATTACTTGGATGAAGAAGAGAAAAATGGGAGCAGCTTTGTCATCCGCCCTACAGTACCGCTTCAAGTAGGAAGAATTGAACGTAATCCACGTAAACTAGAAATACTTTATAATCAAGGCTATGAGGATGCAAAAGCATTAAAAGACTCTATCATAAAATATATAAACGAGTAAAAGAAGAGGTCAACATTGAATCTTCTTTTTCTATTTTTTGATTGCTAGAAAAACTTCTATCATTTTTTAGTGGAAGCAAAAATAGATTAATATAGAAAGGAAATGATAAGGAGTTTTCTTAATGAGAATAGACCAACATTATCGGGCTTCCGCCAATCTTAGTTTAAACGGCAGCATTGCTGCCATACTGCCGGCCATGCTGATTGTTTCAGGGAATTTTTCCTTTTTTAAAACAAATGAAATTATGTTTTTAACCATTCCGTTTATCCTCTATAGTTTCTTTGCGTTTCAACTCTATCTTTTTAGAATGAAGCAATCGCAGTCGATTCAGCGAAATATGATCTTGATTAAAGAAGAAAAACCTGCCCGGTCTTTTTTTGAGGCCCGTCACTTGTTACTTCTTCATGTCCAAACCTTTTCTCCCAGGTTACAGCTTTTTTTTTCAAACGGACATTTAGCGGCCTCGATAGTGAAAAAATCAGGCGGAGGTTATTTCAACTTTAACCGCAACAAAACCTTTACTCTCTGCAACTCACATGATGAGATGATTGGTTTTTATAAGGTAAACGAAAGCAAAATTCTTAAAATTGAAGTGTTTGATAGGAATTGGAATTACTTGGGGTGCATGGAGAAAAGGAAAATTTCCTGGAACAAATACAAGAAAGAATTACTGGATGCCAACGGTAAATATATTGGCGCCGTTGAGGGCACCGCGTTGTATATGGATGAGCAGGTTTTAAACAAAGGAGAAAAAATGGTGGGAAGGCTTAGAAGAGGCTGGATGCCGATGGAATGGAGCGGCCTGTTTCCGGATCCCAATACCCCGGTACTCACCTTCACGGATAGATTATCAGAGGAGGACAAGCTGTTAAGGCTGTCATTTTTAATAAATGAATACTTTATTGAAAGATAAAATTCAACTTGTTTCCCCTCTTTCTTATTGTTTGGTATGATATATAATAAATTTACCAAACAGCTAGACGGGGGTTTTTTTGTGGACATAACATTAATTAAAGGACATGGCTCTGGTAACGATTTTCTAATTATTGATGAAATTACGAATGGCTATTCTTTTTCCGAAAGTGAAAGGGCTGAACTTGCTAAGCTGCTTTGCAATCGGGAAGGCGAGCTTGGTGCCGATGGAATATTGTATGTGATAAATAGTGAAAACGCGGATGGCAGAATGCGGGTTTTTAATGCAGACGGCTCTGAGGCTTCGATGTGCGGAAACGGGCTTCGCTTGGTTGCCCGCCATGTCTGCGAGCTAAAAGGGCTGGATGAAGCCGTAATCGAAACCATGAAGGCGAATCTCAAAGTAAGCCGGAAACCGGAAATTTATGACGGTGTCCCCACCTATCAGGTAGAAATTTCACCAGTATTATTTGAATTAAGTGCTTTGCCTCTGAATTTAGATCAGCCAACGCTTCTGAATCAAAAAATTGAAGAGCTTTCGGATGATCTAATGTTTACAGCCCTGGCGGTTCCAAATCCCCATTTAGTGGCGATTGTTACTGCTGGACAGCTGGAAGGTAACCTTCAAAAAGAATTAAGTGAAAAAGTCAACGGACCAAATGAATTATTCCCTGATGGGGTGAATGTGAGTTTTGTAAAGCCGCTTGAATCTGGCGCCATTTATGTGCGGACATTTGAGCGCGGAGTTGGCTTTACAGATGCCTGCGGAACGGCGATGTCTGCTTCTTCCTTAGTAACCTGCCTGCAGGGGTTAAATGAACTTGAAACAAGTATTCAGGTTTATAACAATGGCGGAAAGGTTCACTGCATTGTTCACCAGCAGGATGGCAAGTACCGGATTGATCTAATCGGCAATGCCACATATCTATATAAAGCCGCTATAAGTGTTGACCTAAGCGGCGAAACCTTCACAGTTTCACGCAAAGAGGAGCTCTCAGAGCAGCAAACCTACGAAAAGCTGCAAGGAGAAGTGCAGGAGTATTTAAGTACAACGCTAAAAGGATAAGGAATCCCCTTATCCTCAAATTGTCGAGAAAGATTTAACACCTGTTGATTGGCGCGGAAAGCGAAGTGCCTGGAGCGCCAATCAACAGACTTTTTGAAAGGCCAATATATTAATTTCCTGTTTTTCGTGCATTTTGTTTTAACACTTCCAGTACTGGTGCGAAGGGCTGAATTGATTTCGTTTGGAAATAGTTTTTAAATGGGTCCCCAAACTGCTTAATTCGTTCTAAAGCATAGTCTAATGTAAACATCCTAGGGTTAAGCTTTTCGTCTACTTCCTCCCAAAAAAGTGGTGTAGCAACCCCGCCATGCTCGTTCCCTCGCATCGAATACGGCGCAACAATCGTTTTTCCTTCCCCATGCTGGACATAATCCACATATAACCTGTTTCCTCGTTTCTTTTTCATTCTTTCGATCGTAAAGGAATCGGGATCTTTTGAAATCAAATATTCGGCGATGAAGCTCGTAAACAATCTTGTGTCATCATAGCTGAATTCATCTTCTGGCAATGGAAGATAAACTTGCAGTCCCTTATTACCGGAGGTTTTGATAAACCCGATCAAGTTTAACTGATCAAGAACCTCTTTTATTAATAAAGCGGCCTTTATTGCCAAATGAAATTCATCCTGTGATGGAGGATCTAAGTCAAACACAATTTCACTTGGCCCCTTGCTTATGGTAGTTTGAAATGGCACATGAAACTCAATGGCAAGCTGGTTTCCAAGCCATATCAAGGTTTTTAAGTTATTGCAGAGAATATAATCAATGTCATCAGCTGTATGGGTATGGACAAAATCCGGAGCATAATCAGGACAATTCTTTTGATAAAATGCTTCCCCAAACATCCCGTGCGGAAAGCGAATGACGGTAAGTAAGCGATTTTTTAAAAATGGCAGCATATACGGGGAAATTTCCCTTAAATACAAAATATAATCAGCTTTCCTGATATTGAACTTGTCCCACAGCGGCTTATCAGGATGAGTGATTTCAAGGTCTTCAGGCAGATTTTTTTGCTGAAAAATAAATTTATCATAGGTGCAGTCCTCAGGTACCAAATCAAATCTGAAATGGTCAAAATGAGGCTCGCGAAGCTGGTTTTCATAAAGCTCCAAATATTTCACTTCCAGGCAGATGGCAGGCTCTACAAAAATAAATTGGTTATCCTCTTTGACCATATTTTGTTTTAAGATTTGCCCAAGGGCCTGTTTTTCATCCGGTTTAAAGCCGAACAAAACTTGTCCTACCCCGTAAATGGAGTCATCCTTATAGACCCCCACATAAAAATAGCCATTTGTTTTATCATAGGAGGTGACAAAGCAGCTGACATATTTCCAATTCTTATACTTTAGCCAATGTAAAGACCGCTTTCCTTCCTCCCAAATACTTGAGGCCTGTTTAGCTACGATCCCTTCACCGTCGTAAAGCACCACTTTTTCCCATATTTCATTAAAATCCTCATAGGCCATAACAGGCTGCAGAAGCTGCTTATTATATGGGTCAGCATTTAATTCCAGTCCTGTTTTTTTAAATAATCTGTTCAGTTCTTCTTTTCTTTTTAAAAATTCAAGGCCATACATCGGCTTCCCATTTTGGACTAATAAATCAAAAATCATCAAGCGGCAGGGGGAATTTTTGGCTTGCTCACCTATTTTTTTCGCTGCTTTTAAGCGGCCGCGTATTTGAATGGCTGAAAAATTAGCTTTATAGGGATTTTCAAGGGAAACAAGTTCACTATCGAGCCGAAGCGGCAGAAATGGTTTAAATTCATTTTCATGCTGTAATAAAAAATCCTCTATTTCCGGAAATTGTGGTAATAGGGATTTCCCATTTCGGCTTATCAATTCGATCCCGTTTGAATCCCAATCGAGTATGGCTCGAAATCCATCATATTTTACTTCGAAGAGCCAGTCTTTCTGAACAGGCTGATCAAAAGTCAGCGTGGGGAGCATCGGTTTCATGGAAAATGCCCTTTCTTAACGCATAAATTCAACTACGCCTTATGAACCGTCCTAACGGACTCGCCAATCGGCGAGTTTTCATTTATTATATTGGCTGAAAAACAAGCCTTTCATCCATTTCCATTTGTTTTTAGGAATGTTAGCTCAAAGAGAACAAAAACTAATAACAAAAAGATTGGAGAAACGTTTATGCATACAATGTGGAAAGGTAGTATCAGCTTCGGGCTTGTTAACATTCCCATCAAGCTTCATACGGCAACTGAAGATAAGGATATCAAGCTGCGTACACTGCATAAGAAATGTCACGCCCCGATTAAATATGAAAAAGTTTGTACTGTTTGTGAAGAAGAGGTTAAACCAGAAGAGATTGTAAGGGCGTATGAATATACGAAAGGAAAATTTGTTGTTCTTGATGAGGAAGATCTAGAAAAACTGCGGAAGGAAAATGAAGAAAAGGCTGTTGAAATTATTGACTTTGTCAAAATTGAAGAAATTGACCCAATTTACTTTGAGAGAAGTTATTATATGTCACCAAATGAGGGAGGAGGTAAGGCCTATTCTCTTTTGCGAAAGGCATTAGAGGAATCCCAAAAGGTTGGGATAGCTAAAATCGTGATAAGATCGAAGGAACAGCTTGCGGTTATTCGCGTCTATGAGAACACCTTAGTCATGGAAACCATTCATTTTCCCGATGAAGTTCGTAAGGCTGCGGATGTTCCGAATGTGCCTTCAGAAGATAAGGTAACGAAAAAGGAATTGGATACAGCTATTTTGCTAATTGACCAATTAACATCCAAATTTGAGCCGGAAAAATACACAGATGAATATCGAACAGCCTTGCTGGAATTAATCGAATCAAAACGACAAGGAAAAGACACAGTAACCGCCGCAACGAAGGAAGTTGCGACGAATGTGACTGATTTAATGGCGGCCCTTCAGGCCTCAATTGATCGTACTAAGCCGAAAAAGACTGCTGCAGCTCCTCCAAGAAAGAAGACAGCGACAAAAGTCAAAAAAGAAGCGTAACAACAGGCAAAAAGCAGGGGAGTCGTTCCCCTGCTTTTTATTCTGCTCTTATTCTGCTCTGGCAGTAATCAAAAACTATTTGCTCTTCATCAACTTCAAGAGCAAAATCAAATACTTTATCGCTCCCTTTTTCAAAAAAGTGATAATTGGAGATTTTTGATCCGTTCTCGTCCACTACAAAAAGGACCCTTAACCCAACCCCATTATCAGAAAAAAGTTCATCCTCTTCATCTATATCAAGGTCAAGAAAAATCTCGTAACGGTCCCCCGATAATAAACCAAATGGATCTTCCAATTTTTCTAATGTATGACCCGTAATATTCAACTATATCATCCTTTGCATAAATTATTGACTTTATTATTATGACATATTTTGTTTCAATAAGAAAACGCCAGAAATCTCTGGCGTTTTTAGTTCTATGTATGGCGGAGAAGGTGAGATTCGAACTCACGCAACGGTTGCCCGTCCTAACGCATTTCGAGTGCGCCCCCTTATAACCACTTGGGTACTCCTCCAAATCATTTGGAGCGGGTGAGGGGAATCGAACCCCCGCCGTCAGCTTGGGAAGCTGAAATTCTACCATTAAACCACACCCGCATAATTAAAGACAAGATAATTATAGCATAATACTAATAAGAGTGGTAGAAAAAAATTTAATGTATGTAAAAACATGAATGGTTTTGGAAGGGTTTTTTATTTTTTGCTCAAAATCAGTCAAAAACTTGAATGTTTTTGACTGAAAACGATTGATATTTGCAATCGGTTACAGTATTATATAAACATAACAAAAAAAAATAGGTGGTGATGACTTGTTAACTCCTGAACGTCATCGGCTTATTCTACAATTATTAAAGGAAAAGGGTATTATTAAAATCCAGGAAATCATGGAGCTAACGTGTTCCTCCGAATCAACGATTCGCAGGGACTTGTCTCAACTTGAGGAACAAAAGTTTTTAAAAAGAATCCATGGTGGTGCATCAAGGCTGCAGGGAAAACTCCAGGAGCCTAGCATGATGGAGAAATCCTCCAAAAACCTTCATGAAAAACAGTTGATTGCAAAATACGCGGCTGGTTTAGTGGAAGAAGGGGATTGCATTTATTTAGATGCAGGGTCAACTATTTTTGAAATGATTGATAGCCTGCCAAACGATATTGTCGTGGTAACAAATGGTTTTATGCATTTACCGGGGTTATTAAATAAAGGTATTTCTACTTTTTTAATTGGCGGGTTTGCAAAACAAAAAACAAATGCATTAATTGGCCGGGGGGCCCTAGAAAGCCTTGAGTTCTACCGTTTTGATAAATGCTTTATGGGTGTTAATGGCATCCATCCTCAATTCGGCTTTACCACCCCAGACCAAGAAGAAGCAATGGTAAAGCAAAAAGCGGTTTTCTTATCAAGGGAGGCTTTTGTACTGGCAGACAGTACTAAGTTTTCGGAAATATCATTTGCCAAAATTGCCGATATTCATGAAGCCTCGATTATTACAAATGAACTAGAAGAAGAAATTGAACATCAATATTTAAATAGAACCACAATAAAGGTCGTGACAGCATGATTTACACATTAACGTTAAACCCTTCCGTTGACTATATTGTGAAACTTGATAGCTTTCAGTTGGGAGAATTACATCGCACTGAGAGCGAAGCAAAATTTCCTGGAGGAAAGGGAATTAATGTTTCAAGAGTTTTAAAGCAAATGGAAACAAACAGTAAAGCGCTTGGTTTTATCGGAGGCTTTACCGGAGCATATATTGAGCAATTTCTTGGAAAAGAAAATATAGAAACAGATTTTGTGAAGGTCGTAGAGGACTCTAGGATTAATATAAAGCTTAAAACAGGCCAGGAAACAGAAATTAATGCAAAAGGACCGGATATATCAGAGACTGCTTTCGGCTTGTTGAAGGATAAAATTTGCCAACTAAATGCGACCGATTTATTAGTCTTGGCGGGAAGTATACCAGGCACATTGCCCAAAACTACTTATGAAGAGCTAGTTAAAATCAGTAAAGAAACTGGAGCGCAATTTGTTGTTGATGCGGAAGGGGACTTATTGAAAAAAGTTCTAAAATTTAAGCCGTTTTTAATTAAACCAAACCATCATGAGCTAGGAGAACTGTTTGATACCGTAATATCAAGCCCTGAGGAAGTCATCCCGTTTGGGAAAAAGCTTGTCTCGATGGGAGCTGAAAATGTCATTGTTTCACTGGCTGATCAAGGAGCGGTATTCATTAATAAGGATAGTACGCTGCTCGCTAATGTTCCAAAAGGTAAGGTTAAAAACTCGGTTGGGGCCGGGGATTCTATGGTGGCAGGGTTTTTGGCCGCTTACGAAAGAACAGGAGATTTAATCGAAGCATTCCGATATAGTGTTGCCTCAGGAAGTGCCACCGCTTTCTCGTTAGGACTTTGTACTAAGGATCAAGTGGCTGAGCTTATTCCACAAGTTCAGATTAAGGAAATCAGGTAGAGGAGACAACCAAAATGAAAATTACAGAATTGCTTACAAAAGATACAATCCTTTTAAATATTGATGGTAAACAAAAAGAAGAAGCAATTGATCAGCTTGTCGATGTACTGCTGAAGGCGGGAAAAATAACAAACCAAAATGATTTTAAATCCGCCATTTTAAAAAGAGAAGGCCAAAGTACAACAGGAATCGGCGACGGAATTGCGATTCCACACGCAAAAACGGCGGCAGTTAAAGAAGCGGCTATTGCCTTTGGTAAATCCGTTGCCGGTGTTGACTATGAATCGTTGGACGGAAGGCCTGCCCATTTATTTTTCATGATCGCTGCACCAGAAGGGGCTAATAACACTCATTTGGAAGCCTTGGCACGTCTGTCCGGATTGTTAATGAAAGCTGAAGTACGGTATGAATTATTAAAGGCCGCATCTGCGGATGAAATAATAGGTACCATCAACCGTTTTGATAAAGAGGAGAAAGCGGAGGCAGTATCTGATACGAAAAAGAATTCAATTGTAGCAGTGACTGGATGCCCAACCGGAATCGCCCATACTTATATGGCGGCAGATTCTTTAAAGGCCAAGGCTGTCGAATTGGGTGTCAATATCAAGGTTGAAACCAACGGTTCTGGCGGAGCCAAAAATGTTTTGACTAAAGAGGAAATTGAAAATGCTACAGCAGTTATTGTAGCTGCCGATATCAATGTCGAAATGGAACGGTTTAAAGGAAAACATGTCATACAGACGGCGGTCGCTGATGGCATCCGGCGCCCGGAGCAATTAATCGAACGGGCTTTAAAAAAGGACGCTCCAGTCTACAAAGGCAGCGGCACTGAAGTTACTCAAAAATCAGAGCAAAAAGGTTCAAAAACGGGATTTTACAAGCACTTAATGAACGGTGTGTCAAACATGCTTCCATTTGTTGTTGGGGGCGGAATCCTAATTGCAATCTGCTTTATGTTTGGCTATAACTCCTTTAAGCCGGACGATCCATCCTATAATCCGATTGCTGCGGCATTAATGACCATTGGCGGCGACAACGCATTTAAACTGATTGTACCCGTTCTAGCTGGATTTATTGCCCTCAGCATTGCAGACCGCCCTGGTTTTGCAGCCGGTATGGTTGGCGGTATGATGGCGGCAAACGGCGGCGCAGGTTTCCTAGGCGGGTTAATTGCCGGATTCTTGGCTGGTTATATTGTTCTGTTTTTAAAGAAAGTATTTGCCGGACTTCCAAAGTCGCTGGAAGGAATCAAAGCAATCTTAATTTATCCACTTTTAGGGATCGCCATTACTGGATTTATTATGCATTATGTTGTTAACAAACCAGTAGCATGGTTAAATACAGAGATTACTCATTGGCTGACAGGTCTCGGGACTGGAAACGCTGTTCTTTTAGGGATTGTATTAGGTTTAATGATGTCGTTTGATATGGGCGGCCCTATTAATAAAGCGGCCTATGTATTCGGTACAGGCTTGCTGGCGAGTGGCGTTTACGAACCAATGGCAGCGGTTATGGCGGCAGGCATGGTGCCGCCATTAGGAATTGCTATTGCCACTACACTATTTAAGAATAAGTTTACGACTGAGGAACGAGATGCGGGTAAGGCTTGCTATGTAATGGGATTATCGTTTATTACAGAAGGTGCGATTCCATTTGCGGCAGCAGACCCATTCCGGGTGATACCATCCGTTATGGCAGGTTCTGCGGTAGCCGGTGCTCTATCCATGGCATTTCATATTGGCTTAAGGGCACCTCATGGCGGAATCTTCGTCGTACCATTAGTAGAAAACGGAGCTCTTATGTACGCCCTGGCAATTCTTGCTGGCGCGGTTGTTTCAGCGTTATTAATCGGATTCCTGAAAAAACCAGTAAAATAATAGAAAAAGCCGGCATCTTTGGCCGGCTTTTAACTTTTTTCAGGAGGCGGTTTAATGGCGAAAAGAGCCACAATGGCTGCCAAAACGCTTAAACTGCTCATTAAAATAAAAATCCAGTGGTTCGGAAACTTCATCAATAAAGCGATAATCGGAGGTCCGGCAGCAACGCCAATAAACCTCATAGAACTGTAAAGTGAGGTAATGGTGCCCCGCTCTTTCTTTTCGACTCCCTCTGTAATAAGCGCATCAAGAGAGGGGAGGCCTAGACCAATGCCAATCCCCGCAATCAGAAACATGCAAATCATAAACCAAAGCTTAATGGAAATCCATAAGGCCGCAATAGAAAGCCCTGCAGCAAGAATTCCGCCAAATGTTAACCACTTCATTAACACTTTATTTTTTTTAATCACCTTTCCGCCGATAAAGGAGGATAAGCAAAGTGCTCCAAGAGGTAATGCCAAAAAGAACCCTTTCTTAAGATCTTTAATGCCATATTCTTTTTCAAACACTTCTGATAGGTAAAATAAGATGCCAAACAGAACAAGCATAAGAATACCGCCAATAAAAAAGATGGCATATAGCCAACGACCGCTTTCAGCAAAAGTCTTTTTAACATTCATAAAGAAATCCCTAAATGGGATTGTTTTTTGCTTTTTTTGTGGTGATTTAACAAGAAATACCATCATTAGTACTGAAATAAGACAAAATACAGGGATCGAGAAAAACGGCAAAAACCAGATAAACCCAGCTAAAATTGCTCCGAAAATCGGACTTAGAACCTTGCCAAATGTATTGGAGGTTTCGATGATTCCTAAGCAGGTGCTCACATCATCCTCATTTTTAAACATATCACCAACTAGCGGCAGGACAATCGGAAATGCCCCAGCTGCACCAACCCCCTGAAGCGCACGGCCAACTAAAACCAGCCAATAAGCGTCCAATTTCCAAGAAGCCCATCCCGAAAGCAATCCCCCGAGCGCGGCGATAATTAAACTTGGGATAATTACTTTTTTCCTGCCGATGTGATCAGATAAGTAGCCGGCAACTGGTATTAAGATAATGGCTACGATTGAATAAACAGTTATAATTAAACTCGACTGAAAGGAAGAAATGGATAATTCCTTCTCCAATGCCGGTAATACCGGAATTAACATGGAATTTCCTAAAGTCATGACCAATGGAATGGAAGATATAGATAGAATTGCCCACTTCTTGTTAGATATCTCACTTGATCGATTTTGGCCAGCCTTTGATTGCTTCTTTTTAGCGGTCCGTGGATTATTCCACAATTGTTCAATGTGTTCCATTTATCCTCTATCCCGCCTTTTTTCTTTGTACTGTTAATATTCACTATTTTGATTTAAAAAAACTTAAGGAAGTAATCCTTTTAATGGTAAGGGAAATTAGATTGCTTTTGTAAAAAATAGATAATTCTAAAATTAATCCCTTGACAATATACTGGTTATTGTAATAACATAAAAAACAACAAAATGAACTTGCGGCAGTGATGAAGAGTAGTAGCTTTTACGGATTCAAAAGAGAGCTGATGGTTGGTGAAAATCAGTGATGACGTTTAAGTGAATGGACTTCGGAGCCTCCAAACCGAACCTTCCATAAGTGGACCAGTAGGCTTTGGCGAAATCTCATCGTTACATGAGACAGATATTAAAGTATTTTTCTTTGATATCGGTAAAGTGAGCTAATTAGTTAGCTAATGAAGGTGGCACCACGGGTCTCCCGTCCTTTTTATGGACGTGAGGCCCTTTTTTATTGTCAAAAAAATAATGAAATCGATGAGCAAGAGGAGTACGCATATTTGTTTCTTTCCAGAGAGTCGGGGAATGGTGTGAGCCCGATAAGAAAGGATTTGCCGAATGGACTTGCGAGAGACATCTTGAACTAGAGTAGGGATGTACGGAGTTCCACCGTTAAAAGGATAGGATATCGAGTTATTTGCTCTGTATCTGAAACGAGGAAGCAAACTAATTGCTTCAAAATGAGGTGGCACCACGATCCGAGATTCGTCCTCTATATTCATAACCATGTTATGGATATAGGGGACTTTTTTTATTTTCTGAAGGGAGTCTGAACGATGAACATTAAAATGGCTATTTTTATGAAAGAAATAAGCGGTGATACTCTAACGCCCATTTCCATTTTGCAAAAAATCAGCGGAAAGAAGAAATTCTTATTGGAAAGTTCCCATAAATATAATGATTCCGGCCGCTATTCCTTTATTGGCGCAGATCCAGCCATTGAGCTTGTTTCCATAGGAAAGGAAAATCGCTTGATTAAAAGAAATGGGCAAACGCAGGAAATAAGCGGAAATCCATTAGAGGTTATCGATAATCTTCTGCCTTCGATAAAACTTGATGAGCTGCCATTTCCGTTTATCGGCGGGGCGATTGGCTATGTCGGCTACGATATCATCAGACAGTATGAAGTGATTGGTAAGGAATACCCGAACAGTTTGAATATGCCAGATGTCCACCTAATGGTGTATGAGGAAGTGATTGTCTTTGATCATCTTAAGGAGAGGGTATTTATCGTCGGTATTCCACTTCAGGATGATTCAGACGGTGCAAGTATTGAAATGAGAATCGACAAAAGGCTTCAGGAATTAAAAACACCTAATGTTAATGATGAGGAGAATAGTTTTAGCTTATCGGGATTTGAATCGGAAATTTCCAAGGAAGCCTTTATCAAGAATGTTGAAATTGCTAAAGAGCATATTTTAGAGGGTGATATTTTCCAGGTTGTCCTATCGAGGAGGATGAAAGCAGCCTTTGAAGGCTCTCCATTATCGCTTTATCGTAAACACCGGGCTAACAACCCGACGCCCTATATGTTCTATATCGACTTTGATGGCTATACCGTGATTGGTTCATCGCCTGAGAGCTTAATTAAGACAAGAGGTAAATCAGTCATAGCCAATCCGATAGCCGGAACAAAAAGACGAGGAAAAACCGCAGCTGAAGATGAAGCCATTCAAAAGGAATTATTGGCTGATGAAAAAGAATTGGCTGAACATAAGATGCTCGTCGATCTTGGCAGAAATGACTTGGGGAAGGTTTGCGAATTTGGTACCGTTCAGGTTGACCGGTACATGGCCATTGAAAAGTTCCGCCATGTTATGCACATCGTTTCTGAAATCAGCGGAACCCTCATGTCAGATAAAACCGCGCTTGACGCGCTTGCTGCCTGCCTCCCGGCCGGGACGGTATCAGGAGCACCAAAGGTTAGGGCGATGGAAATCATTAACACACTTGAAAAATCAAAACGAGGTCTCTATTCGGGAGCGATTGGTTACTTTTCAGTGAATGGAAACATGGATTTTGCCCTTGCGATTCGGACGATGATATTAAAAGACGGAAAGGCATTTATTCAAGCTGGGGCCGGCATTGTCCATGATTCCGATCCTGAATCAGAATATGAAGAAACCTTAAATAAATTAAAAGCATTTTTGGAGGGAACCCCGGGATGATATTACTCATTGATAACTTTGACTCATTTACCTTCAACCTTTATCAGTATTTGGGAGAATTAGGGGAAGAAGCCGCAGTTTATCGAAATAACCAGATTAGTCTAGAGGAAATCAAGGCATTGAATCCAAAAGCAATTATTCTCTCACCAGGGCCTGGTAAACCGGAGGACGCAGGTATCTGTATCGAGATCATTAACAACTTCTATAATAAAATTCCTATTTTAGGAATTTGTCTTGGGCACCAGGCAATTGGAGCAGCCTTCGGAAGTGAGATTAATAGAGCAAAACAAATTAAACATGGCAAAACTTCGTTCATCAATCATAATGGCAGCGGCATTTTTAATTATTTATCCTCACCATTGGAAGTGATGCGTTACCATTCATTAAAAATTGAAAGAGATACGATGCCGCCAGAACTTGAGTGTATTGCTCATTCCATGGATGATAACGAGGTTATGGCGATTAAACACGAGGATTACCCGGTTTACGGGCTCCAGTTTCATCCAGAATCTATTGGGACTCCATTAGGAAAACAAATGCTTAAAAATTTCTTACTTGAAATAGGAAGGATGGATACAAATGAAGGAATATTTACTACAGTTAGCTGAACAACGGTCATTCTCGGAAAACGAGATGAAGGAAGCAGTTGATTTTATTTTAGGTGAAGAGGTATCGGAATCAGAAATTGCCGCTTTTTTAATGGGACTTAAATCCAAAGGGGAAACAGTTGATGAAATCGTTGGCATTGTAAAAGCATTAAAAGGAAAGACATTGTCATTTAAAAAGAAGTTTCCGAATGCTTTGGATAATTGCGGAACTGGCGGTGACGGTTCTTCAAGCTTTAATGTAAGTACTACTTCTGCTTTTGTCCTCGCTGCGGCTGGAATACCAGTTGCTAAACATGGAAATCGAAGTGTTTCCAGTAAGACAGGAAGCGCTGACGTTCTGGAATACTTAGGCGTCAATCTTAATTTACCAGCAGAAAGTACGGAAGAGATCCTAAGCGAAATCGGGATTGCCTTTTTATTTGCCCCACATGTGCATCCAAAATTGAAAAAGGTGACGACGGTTAGGAGACAGTTGAAAATCCCGACAATTTTTAACTTTATCGGGCCTTTGACAAATCCGATTGAATTGGACTATCAACTTCTAGGCGTGTATCGCCGAGATCTTTTGCCAGTTTTTGCCGAGGTGTTAAATCAGCTTGGACGCAAGCGGGCGATCGTCCTAAATGGCGCCGGATTTATGGATGAGGCATCCCTGCAGGGAGAAAACCATTTGACTATTTTAGAAGATGGAGTCATCACAAGCCAATCCTTTTATCCTGAAGATGTTGGTCTGCCAACCTATGATAATAGCTTCATAAAAGGCGGCGATGCGATGGAAAACGGAGAAATCTTACGGAATGTGCTAAGAGGTACAAAGGGTCCTTATCGAGATACCGTACTCCTAAATGCTGGCCTTGGTATTTTAACAGCCGGAAAGGCAGACACCATTAAAGCGGGTATAAAACTAGCCGCAGAAGTCATTGATTCTGGAGCGGCCCATCACAAATTAGAAGTATTAATTGAAAAATCACGAAAAATGCAAAGAGAGGCGATATAAGTGACAACGATATTAGACCGAATTATTGAACAAAAGAAACAGGAACTGGCTCTCCTGCAGAATCAGAGTGATTTTTATCCGGCAATAGATCGTGAAAAAAGATCGTTGCTTGATAAGCTTCAAAAGTCACAGCAAATATCCATTATTGCTGAATTCAAGCGGGCTTCACCTTCGAAAGGAATGATTAATAATGGTGTGGAACCGGCTGTACAGGCTTCCATTTACGAACAATCCGGTGCCAGCGCCATCTCCGTTCTAACTGACCAAACTTTTTTTAAAGGGTCTTTTGAAGATTTAATAGCGGTAAGGGAAACAGTGCAGCTGCCGATCCTTTGCAAAGACTTTATTATCGATCCGCTGCAAATCAATAACGCCAGCGCACATGGGGCTGATATCATCCTATTGATTGTCGCTGCGCTTGATGAAAAAAAATTAACCGAATTATATCAATATGCCACAAATTTAGGTCTAGAGGTTTTGGTGGAGGTTCACAATCAGGCTGAATTGGAAACGGCCCTAAAGACCGGGGCAAAGCTGATTGGCGTGAATAACCGTGACTTAAAAACCTTCCAAGTATCACTTGAAGTTACTGAAAAATTAGCAGCGGCGGTGAAACAATCAGGTGCTTTCTTAATAAGTGAAAGTGGACTTCATAGCCGGGAGGATGTTAACCGGGTTAGGAATGCTGGAGCAAATAGCATTCTTGTCGGGGAAGCCTTTATGAAAAGCGCAAACCTCAAGCGAACCTTTTCAGATTTCCAATTGCCGCTAATAGAAGGTGCACGGCCATGAAAGTAAAAATCTGCGGGATTATGGATGTGGACACTGGACTTGCGGCAGTGGAGTATGGTGCTGATGCACTTGGCTTTGTGTTTGCAAAAAGCAAGCGGAGAATAACCGCTGAGAAGGCACAAGAAATCATTTCCGAATTGCCTAAGGAAGTATATAAGGTCGGTGTTTTTGTCAATGAATCACAAGCTGAAATTGAACGGATTGCTGCAATTGCCGGCCTGACTCATATTCAACTGCACGGAGAGGAATCGGAAAACTTTAGTGAATCCCTTTCGCTCCCGGTGATCAAGGCTGCCAGTTTTGAAGGAAATGAGAAATTAGCGGAACTTAGGAATTTTCCTGCTGAGTATATTCTTCTTGATGGCCCCAAAGGGAAATATCACGGGGGAAATGGGACAGCATTCACATGGAGTGAGGTGAATACCGGACTCCTTGAGGGGAAAAAGGTCATCCTGGCAGGAGGGCTGCATCAGGAAAATGTAGAGGCTGCCATCAACACCATTCAACCATATATGGTCGATGTGAGTTCCGGGGTAGAAACCGATGGGGTAAAAGATCTGGCGAAAATAAAAGTATTTTTAGAAAAAGCAAAAAGCGAACACTAGGAGGATATTATATGAGTACTTATACATTACCGAATGAAAAAGGTCATTTTGGCATATATGGTGGGAAATTTGTTCCTGAAACACTAATGAAGGCTGTAACAGAACTGAATGAGGCATACAACGAGGCAAAAAATGACCCGGAATTTCAAGCTGAGATTGATAGATTACTAAAGGAATATGTTGGCAGGGAAACCCCGCTTTATTTTGCGGAAAACCTGACAAAGCATGCCGGGGGGGCCAATATTTATTTAAAAAGAGAAGATTTAAACCATACCGGTGCCCATAAAATCAATAACGCGATCGGTCAGGCGCTGCTTGCTGTCCGTATGGGAAAAAGAAAAATTGTAGCGGAAACTGGCGCCGGCCAGCATGGAGTTGCCACAGCCACCGTTTGTGCACTGTTAAACCTTGATTGCATCATTTTTATGGGAGAGGAAGACATCAGGCGGCAGGCCTTGAACGTGTATCGGATGGAGCTTTTAGGTGCGAAGGTAGTCAGTGTAACTTCGGGCAGCGCGACCTTAAAGGATGCCGTAAATGAGGCCCTCAGGTATTGGGTCGCCAATGTCGATGATACCCACTATTTATTGGGATCCGTGTCCGGCCCACACCCATTTCCGGTCATTGTCAGGGATTTTCAAAGTGTCATTGGCATGGAAACAAAACAACAATTCTTAGCAAGGAACGGGAGCTTTCCTAATGCGGTCGTAGCCTGTATTGGGGGCGGAAGTAATGCGATGGGAATGTTCTATCCTTTTATCGAAGATGAAGAGGTAAAACTCTTTGGTGTGGAAGCCGCCGGTCATGGCGTTGATACACCATTTCATGCTGCGTCGCTGACAAAAGGGAGACCGGGAGTCTTGCATGGAGCCTTAATGTACGTCTTGCAAAACGAAGATGGCCAAATTCAAGAAGCACATTCCATTTCTGCCGGGCTCGATTATCCGGGTGTGGGGCCGGAGCACAGCTATCTAAAGGACAGCGGGCGGGCTAGCTATCACTCGATAACTGATAAAGAAGCCCTTGATGCCTTTCAGCTATTATCGAAGCTTGAAGGAATTATACCGGCACTTGAAAGCTCCCATGCCATTGCGTTCGCTGTAAAATTGGCTGGTCAGCTTGGAGCCGGCCAAAATATTGTTGTCTGCTTATCAGGGCGTGGAGATAAAGATGTGGATGCAGTCAAATCAAGACTTAAAGGGGGCAACGGAAAATGAACCGAATTGAACAAGCTTTTCAACAATTGAATAAGGAAAACAAAAAAGCTTTTGTGCCTTATATAATGGCTGGAGATGGCGGTTTGGAGAACCTGCCTGAAAGGCTGGCACTGTTAGAAAAATTCGGGGCAACGGCGATTGAAGTGGGTGTTCCTTTTTCTGACCCGGTTGCTGATGGTCCTACCATTCAGCGCGCGGGTATTAGAGCAATACAAAATGGAACCACATTAAAAGGGATTTTAAAAGAAATCACCAAAGCACGTGAATCAGTCACTACTCCTATTATTCTCATGACCTATTTAAATCCAGTTTATTCATACGGAATCGAGACATTTGTCCATGACGTTCAAACTGCAGGTGTCGCAGGCTGCATTATTCCGGACCTGCCTGTGGAGGAAGAGGAAATCATTGCCCCGCTGCTAGAACAAGCGGAAGTGGAATTGATTCGACTCGTAACACTGACTACACCAATCGAACGGATCAGAGAGATTTCTAATAAAGGTAAGGGATTCTTATATACCGTTACTGTCAAAGGGATTACAGGAACAAGAAACGAGTTTGGTAATGAACTGCATTCATTTTTACAAGCTGTTAAGGAAGTTAGTCCGATTCCTGTATTAGCGGGCTTTGGCATCTCAAATCAAGAGCAGATAAAGGAAATTACGAAGTATTGCGATGGAGTAGTAGTTGGCAGTAAAATTGTCGAGTACTTTGCCAATGACCAGCTGGAAGAGATGGAAGAATTCATGTCCATTTATAAACAAACACTCGCATAAAATGAAGGAGGCGTCTCGAGATGCCTCCTCTTTTTAAGTAAAAATGTGTCAATTGTTACATCCGTTTTTTTTTATATTGATTATAATTTGCTCAAATGGGTATAAGAAATTAATATTCTTGAGGATGAGAAAAGTATGAGAGTGTCTGAAACAACCAAACAATTATATTCTTTAAGCGTTTCTTTGGAGTGTTTTGAAGGGATTTCTCATCATGTCAGCATAAATTTTCTTAAAGAAAGGTTTGTTTATACCGAATGGAGAAATCAACCGAAGCAGCATCCGGTTTCACCCCTTCCCGTGTTTAAGCCAGGAAGCCTAGAGCAATTTAAAAGAAAAATTTACTCAATGAGAATTTGGGAATGGGAACAAACCTATCAAAAGGAAAATGGAATTGTTCTTGACGGAAACTTCTGGACAGTAACCCTGAAAACACAGGAAAAAATCTACGAATTTGGCGGAATGGAGAGCTTTCCGGCTAATTGGGGAAGGTTTCTAAAGGCATTGGAGATGTTGGTTGGAGTACCGTTTGGTAAATTGGTATAATGTAAAATGTTGGATGGAAATCTTAATTTCTTGATAGGCTTGCTTAACTCCTATATAATTTGTATATAATTACTTTAATGAACTTGACTTCAAAAAACTTCCCGCATTGAGGAAGTTTTGTTTGTTTTTTATCAAAATTTAGTAAAACAGTAGCTAGGAGTTTAATGTAAACATGAAGGAAATTACAGTAGAAGATTTATTGAATTTATCTAACCCAATCATTATTGACGTACGTTCACCAATTGAATTTAACGATGGAGCGATTGCTGGAGCGATTAATGTGCCTTTGTTTTCGAATGAGGAGCGTCAGGAAATAGGTACGATTTATAAGCACGAGGGCCAGGCAGCCGCAAAATGGCGAGCAATGGAACTGGTTTCGCCAAAGCTTCCCCGGATGTTGAATGAAATTAAATCCTATTCCGAAAAAGGAGAACTTGTTGTTTACTGTTGGCGCGGCGGTATGCGCAGTAAAGCCGTCGCAACCTTTTTGGAATTTGCAGGAATATATGCATGGCGTTTAATTGGCGGTTATAAAGCCCATCGTCATTTTATCCTTGAGAAAATTCCAGCGATGGTTCCGAATCAGGCTGTCGTCATTCACGGTATGACCGGTGTTGGTAAAACTGAGGTTTTAAAGCAATTGAAAAAACGAGGCTATCCCATTTTGGATTTGGAAGAAATGGCTGCACACAGGGGTTCTATTTTTGGAACAATCGGTCTTAATGAGGGAAATAATCAAAAGACCTTTGATTCTTTATTATTTGCTGGGCTTTGGGAAATTCAGGGTGCTGATTACTTCCTGGTTGAAGCTGAAAGTAAGCGGATTGGAAAGGCTGTACAGCCTGAAGAATTGATGGATATTAAATTTAAAGGCCTAAACATTTATATCCATTCCCCTCTCGAGCAGCGAGTAAAACATCTGGTATCCGAGTATGTTTTACCATACAAGCAGGAGCCTTGGTTCCATGAAAAAATCTCGCTTGGAATTGAAAAAGTCATCAAGCGTGTCAAGGATATAGAAATTAAAAACACGCTTTTGGAATATTTAGAAGAACGGAATTATCGGGATATGATCTCCATTTTGCTCGAGCACTATTATGATCCCCGATACACTCATGCCAGACAGGATTATATAGGGGATTTTTATGATATTTTTGCAGAAGATCCTTCGGATGCTGCTGAAAAAATTGCGCTAAAGCTGGAAGAGTTATCTTTTTCTCCTGTTATTTCCGTTAATTCATAAGTATATTGTCTTAACTTTGCACACGTTTTCGAACGTGTGCTTTTTTCTTTAATTAAGAAATTTTTTGCTCGTGAATGACACACACTAAAATGTAAACATTACATAAAGATATAGTGATTTTGGTTCATGCTGTATTTTGTCAAAGTGAAATTTACATATGTTTTAAGGGGGATTGATGGATGAAGGGGCCTAATGAAAATAGAAAGGCTATTTTGGATGAATTCCTTGGTCCAAATTTAGGTTATGTCATTGACCAATTTGAAAGGTATAAAGAGGACCCAACGGCAATTGAACCGGAAATGAGAATGTTTTTTGAAGAAATGAATGATGAGGAATTTTCCTCCTTCGCAGCTATTAAGCCTGATATTCATGAGGGTAAAACGTTACAAACAGAAAAAATATATGCTGCCATAAAACTTGCTGAAAATATCCGAACATTTGGCCATTTGGCTGCCAATATTTATCCATTAGGAAATTATACACCTGATATTTCTCATCTGGATCTCAATAGCTATGGTTTGACAGAAGAAGATTTAAGGAGTCTTCCCGGGCAGATTATTTCAGAAAATGGACCGGTATCGGGCCAAACTGCATTTCATGCATATATGAAACTAAAAGAAGTGTATACAAAATCGATTGCATATGAATTCGATCATGTCCATGATGTTGCGGAAAGAAACTGGCTAATCGAAAGGATTGAAAATGGAAGGCTCCAGTCCCCGCTTCCAAAAGAAAAACGAATAGACATATTAAAAAGGCTAACTGAAGTGGAAGAATTTGAGAAATTCCTTCATAAAACTTTCGTAGGTCAGAAGCGATTTTCCATTGAAGGACTGGACGTAATGGTTCCCTTAATCGATGAAATAATCGCCGAGACCGTACGGGATGGAGCTGAAGCTATTAATATTGGAATGGCGCACCGCGGCAGATTAAATGTACTTGCCCATGTTCTAGGCAAACCATATGAGATGATTTTCGCGGAATTTCAGCATGCGCCAAATAAGGAACTTGTTCCTTCTGAGGGGTCAGTTGGGATTAACTTCGGCTGGACCGGTGATGTTAAATACCACCTCGGGTTAAACCGGCAGCTTGCAGGTGAAAATGCAGTAAGGGCAAAAATTACATTGGCTAATAATCCTAGTCACTTGGAATATGTTGGTGCTGTGGTAGAAGGGTTCACGAGAGCAGCACAGGATGATAGAAGTGCATCGGGATATCCAACTGAAGATTATAAGGCTGCCTTGGCCATTCTAATTCATGGCGATGCTGCTTTTCCTGGTGAAGGGATTGTGGCTGAAACCTTAAACTTAAGCAGTTTAAGAGGTTATCGTACCGGCGGAACGATTCATATTATCTCCAACAATATGATTGGATTCACAACTGAATCCCATGACTCACGTTCAACAAGGTATGCAAGTGATTTGGCAAAGGGGTTTGAGATTCCAATCATCCATGTTAATGCTGATGACCCGGATGCCTGCATCGCCGCCGCTGTTTTAGCTGCCGAATACAGGTCGGAGTTTAAAAAGGATTTCTTGATTGATTTAATTGGTTATCGTCGTTTTGGTCATAACGAGATGGATGAGCCGATGACAACCAGCCCGCAAATGTATACCATTGTTCAAAAGCATCCTACCGTGAAGGAACTTTACGGAAAGAAACTTGGCAATGAAGGGCTTGTAACGGAAGAGGACATAGCAAAAATTCAAAAGGATATTAAGGAACGGCTTGTTAAGGCAAATGATAAGGTGTCTAAAATTAAGCATGATGAAGAAATTACGATACCGGAACCGCCATTATTCAATATAGAGAGAGCAACATATGAAACAAAGGTGCCGCTTGAAACTTTGAAAAAAATGAACGAAGAGCTGCTGCAGTGGCCGCAGGATTTTAAAGTGTTTAATAAACTTGAAAAGATTTTAAAAAGAAGAATAGAAGCATTTGATGAAACAGGGAAAGTCGATTGGGCTTTAGCAGAGTCACTTGCTTTTGCCTCTATCTTGGCAGATGGGGTCCCAATCCGCATATCAGGACAAGACACTGAACGCGGAACCTTTGCTCAAAGAAATCTAGTCCTGCACGATTATCAATCAGGTAGGATGTTTCTTCCTCTTCATCAATTATCAATGGCAAAGGCTTCCTTCGCCGTATATAACAGTCCATTAACTGAGGCAGCGGTGGTTGGCTTTGAGTATGGCTATAATGTCTTTTCACCGGAGACTTTAGTGATCTGGGAGGCCCAATATGGGGATTTTGCTAATGCGGCCCAGGTTATGTTTGATCAGTTTATCGCGGCCGGGAGGGCAAAATGGGGACAGAAATCTGGATTGGTTCTCCTTCTTCCACATGGATATGAAGGCCAAGGACCGGAGCATTCTAGTGCGAGGCTGGAGCGATATTTACAGTCTGCTTCTGAAAAAAACTGGTCCGTTGTCAATCTAACCACAGCAGCACAGTATTTCCATCTTTTACGCCGTCAGGCTGCCATGCTCGGTAAGGAGGAAGTAAGGCCCCTTGTGGTCATGTCTCCAAAAAGCTTATTAAGGAATCCGGTAGTATCGTCGTCCGGCTATGATTTAAGTGAAGGGGAATTTAGACCGGTAATCGAGCACTTTACACACTCCAGGGATCATCAAAAGGTCGAGCGGATTGTTATGTGTTCGGGAAAAATAGCCATTGACATCGCCGAGCAAACAAAGGATCCAAGCGGATTTGACTGGCTTCAGGTGATTAGGCTGGAGGAAATCTATCCGTTTCCAACAATGGACTTGAAAACTATTTTTGCAAAATACCCGAATATAAATGAAGTGCTTTGGGTTCAGGAAGAGCCTAAAAATATGGGTGCCTGGACGTTCGTAGAACCACGGATTAATGAACTAATCCCTGCTGGAATCAGGGTTGAATTTATTGGCCGCAGGCGCCGGTCAAGCCCTGCTGAGGGCGAACCAAACGTTCATAAATTAATCCAATCAAAAATTCTTGGTGCTGCACTTTCAAGGGCTGAAGAAGGAGGATCTAGCCATGGCTGAAATTAAAGTCCCAGAGTTAGCCGAATCAATCACAGAAGGAACAATTGCTAAGTGGCTAAAAAACACAGGGGAACAGGTTGAGAAGGGTGAATATTTAGTTGAGTTGGAAACGGATAAGGTCAATATCGAAATCATATCCGATTTTTCCGGCACACTGACAGAACAGAAATTTTCTGAAGGAGACACCGTACGCGTCGGAGAAACGATTGCTGTGGTTGAAGAGGGCGTGGGGCAAGCTGCTCCTGCTGCTGTCTCAGAACAGGCTCCACAGCCTCCAGCTGCAGTCCCAACAGAGGTTCCGCCTGCACCGCCGAATAATACAGGTTCGGTTGAGACGGCTGGTATACAGCAGGATAGAAAAGAGGAATCAGGAAAGCGCCCAATCGCTTCGCCTGCTGCCCGTAAACTAGCAAGGGAGAAAGGTATCAATTTACAAGAAATTCCGTCATCCGACCCTTTAGGAAGATTAAGAAAACAAGATGTCTCATCATTTCAGCCTGGTATGAACCCGGCTGGGCCGTCAGTTCCTAAAAGGGAAGCATCAGTGGAACCGATGAAAGTTGAAAATCCGGCAAAACCAGTTATCAATGAGAGAATGTCCAGACGCCGCCAGACCATTGCAAAGCGGTTGCTCGAGGTAAAGCAGTCAACCGCCATGTTAACAACTTTTAATGAAATTGACATGACAGCGGTAATGGACCTGCGAAAACGCCGGAAGGATAAATTTTTCGAAGAGCATGATGTTCGGCTGGGCTTTATGTCCTTCTTCACAAAAGCTGTAGTTGCTGCATTGAAAAAATACCCTTATTTAAATGCCGAAATTCAAGGCGACCAAATTTTAGTTAAAAAGTTTTATGATATTGGCATTGCTGTAGCGGCAGAAGAGGGTCTAGTCGTACCGGTTGTTAGAGATGCCGACCGAAAATCATTCGCTGAAATTGAAAGTGATATTATGCAGCTTGCTGAAAAAGCAAGAACAAATAAATTATCATTAAAGGACTTACAAGGAGGCACCTTTACGATCACGAACGGCGGGGTTTTCGGGTCATTACTTTCAACGCCAATTTTAAACGGGCCTCAGGTAGGGATTCTTGGCATGCACACAATCCAGCTTCGCCCTGTTGCGGTTGACAAGGACAAAATGGAGAATCGTCCGATGATGTATGTTGCCCTTTCTTATGATCACCGAATTGTCGATGGCAAAGAGGCTGTAAGCTTTTTAAGTACAATTAAGAAACTCCTTGAGGACCCGGAAACGTTACTGCTTGAAGGATAATATGTCAAAATAAATTAGGAAAACCGCTGATAATCGGATCAGCGGTTTTTAATGTCTAGCGATTTTTTAATGGCCTTAATCCACGTCGTTCAATTTCATCTTTAAGAATTTTTATCCATTCCTTTTCCTTACCAGACTTCAATGCATCCCGATACGAAAGAATTAGCTGTTCATTACTCATAATCTTCAATTAAGAATGCCCTCCTCGGAAAGTGGATTGAATATTCAGTTTTTACTATTGTAATGGTTTACAATTGATTTGAGAACCCTAACTGATAAAATTTTCACAAATTTGTCATTCTTAATTACGGGCTATGTTTACTATAATTGGAAATATTATATTTAAAAAATATTGAATATTCGCAAAAATATGTTAACATACATTTTGTAAGCGTTTTACTTTATTGGATTGTAAAGTGTTTTAGGGGGTTGTAAGGATGTCGGAATTATTAACTGTAACAGTTGGAGAGCTGTTAGAAGAAAAAGCAAAATTACACCCAGAGCATGAAGCAGTCGTGTATTCAGACCGGAATCTGAGATGGACCTATAGCAGGTTCAACCAAGTTTGCCGGACCGCTGCAAAAGGCTTAATGAAGCTTGGAATCGAAAAGGGAGAGCATCTTGCAGCATGGTCGACAAACACTCCTGAGTGGCTGATTACCCAATTTGCTACAGGAAAGATGGGGGCAGTACTGGTTACGGTAAACACAAACTATCGAACAGCAGAATTGGAATATCTTTTAAAACAATCAGACTCCACTACGATTATTTTAATGGATAAAATGAAGGATTCTTCCTATGTCGATATGCTTTACGAAATTGCACCTGAATTAAAAACTTCAGAACCGGGCAGGTTGAAAAGCAGCAAGCTGCCATTCCTTAAGAATGTCATCGTATTAGGGGAGAAGAGATACCCAGGTACCTTTTCATGGGAAGATATTATTCGCTTAGGTGAATTGGTTTCAGATCAAGAACTGGATAACAGGATGAACTCACTTGAACCCGATGATGTGATTAACATGCAGTATACTTCCGGGACAACAGGTTTCCCCAAGGGGGTTATGCTGACCCATAATAATATTGTCAATAATGCCTTAAATATTGCAAATTGCATGAAGTTGACAGTTCAAGACCGCCTTTGCATACCAGTTCCATTTTTTCACTGCTTCGGATGTGTTCTTGGTACAATGGCTTGCATGACTGTAGGAGCTACCATGGTACCGGTACAGGAATTCAGCCCGAAAAAGGTACTTCAGACGGTTCAAGATGAAAAATGCACGGGACTTCACGGTGTTCCGACCATGTTTATCGCGGAATTGAATGATCCTGAGTTTGAAAAGTATAACCTGTCGTCCTTAAGAACCGGTATCATGGCTGGATCAAATTGTCCAATTGAAGTCATGAAAGCCGTTATCGAAAGGATGGGGGCCACGGAAATTACGATTGCCTATGGACAAACAGAGTCCTCACCGGTCATTACCCAGACGCGGACAGATGACCCTATTGAATTACGGGTGGAAACAGTCGGAAAAGCTCTGCCAAATGTCGAAGTGAAAATTGTTGAACCGGGAACGAGTAGGGAAGTGCCGCGCGGTATTCAGGGGGAGCTTTGCACCAGAGGTTATCATGTCATGAGAGGCTACTACAAAAATATTGAGGCAACGACAGAAGCGATTGACCAAGAGGGCTGGCTGCATACAGGAGACTTGGCGGTCATGGATGAAAACGGCTACTGCAAAATTACCGGCCGATTGAAGGATATGATTATAAGAGGCGGAGAAAATATCTATCCCCGTGAAATTGAAGAATTTTTATATACAAATCCCAAAATTTTAGATGTCCAGGTGGTAGGGATCCCTGATGAAGTGTATGGGGAAGAGGTAATGGCCTGGATCATATTAAAAGAAGGGGAGTCGGCGGATGCTGAGGAGTTCAGGGAATTCTGCAAAGGAAAAATCTCGAAACATAAAATCCCGCGATATGTAGAATTTACAGACTCTTATCCAATGACAGCCTCCGGAAAAATACAAAAATACAGGTTAAGGGAGAAGGCAAAAGAAGTAGTGAAAAGATAATATTTTCAATGTTGTTGCACGATACCGGCCCTTTTGATTATACTTAAACTTGGACAATTGAGGAAAAAGGGCGGTGAAAGCATGATTCATCTGACATGGCGTGAACGCGAAACAGTTAAGAAAGTTAAATGTGTGCATACAAACGCTGAAAAATATATGGTAAAAAACATGTTGACTGTTGGAAAAGTGTACGATGTAAAAAATGAAACGGAAGAATTCTATTACATTATTGACAACTCCGGCAAGGTAGGCGGATTTTACAAGGATTATTTTCAAGACGCATAAAAAATGCCTGGCACTTTAAGCCAGGCATTTTTCTATTTTGCATCCGGGAATACACGTCGGATAGTATCTGTAAATTCGTCAAAAAAACCGGAAACTGGCCGACCTTTCCGTACGTCTCTTTCAAAACGATTCATTCGTTCATAAAAATCTGGATTAACGGAAACATAGACGTTATCAATATCTGGATCCACTAATTTAACTGTTCTAGAAATTGTATCTTTGACATTGGCTGTAAGTCCATTCCGTGCCGTACGGTTCAGTTTTGCGGCAACATAAGCATTATGATTCGAGACGATAATATTGGCGTGATTTACCTCAGGCAGGTCGGATACCTTGCGGGCTGCTTCCTCTGCAACACGCATCTTGGAACCCGTAGTACTTTGCACATTTGTCCCACGGATATCTTGTTTGTTAATATTTCTATCCAATTCTTGATCGCTGACATCAACACCTGAAATGGCCGGCCCGCCGTGATTTGGAATATTATAATTTGCTTTTGCTGGATTTAGCTCATTGCGGGTGGCGGTATCGTCATTCACATCATTTCGCGCACAGCCAACTAGGCAGAGACTAAACATGATAGTAGCAGTAAGGAACAGTCTCAATTTCACTTTTTTGCACTCCTTTTTTATAGGTTGTACAAAATTAGGTTGCCAAACATGGAAATAAACTATCCAATGAAAAAAGGAAGCATCTGTGTCGATGCTTCCTTTAGAGAATAGATTATTTTGCCTGCGCTTCTGCAGGTTTTTTTGCATAGAGCTTTTGACTAATCAAGGTTTGAACAGTCAGGAACGTTCCCCCAACAACCCAGTAAAGCGGCAGAGCGGCAGGTGCACTGAAAGAGAACATGACAATCATAAGTGGGGACATTAACCCCATAAATTTCATTTGTTGACGCTGCTGTTCTGGCATGGTTGACTGAGAAACTCTAAATTGGAAATAATAAATAACCCCTGCAATGATAGTGATAACGATATCAGGATGCCCCAAACTAAACCATAAAAATTTATGAGAAGCAATTTCTTGGGAGCCGCGAATTGCATAGTAAAAGCCTGTTAATATCGGCATCTGAATAAGAATTGGAAGGCAGCCCATATTTAATGGGTTAACACCATGCTTTTGATATAGACCCATCATTTCAGCTTGCAGTTCTTGTTTTTTCTTTGCATCCTTTTCGGCCTTCATCTTCTTTTGAATTGCATCCATCTCAGGCTTTAAGGCATCCATTTTTTCTTTCATATGCATTTGATTTTTATATTGTCTTAGCATTAATGGCATTAACACAAGCCTGATGATCAAAGTTACGAAAATAATTGCTAGTCCATAGTTTCCGCCAAAAACTTCTGCGAAGAAGTGAATAATTTTTGCAAATGGTTCAACAAAGTACGTATGGAAGAAACCATCATTTTTCCCGCTTTGCTGGGAAGAGCATGCAGATAATAGTAATACAGAAAAAGATAGAATAATTAATAGTAACGATGATTTATATTTTTTCATATTTCCTCCTAAAAGTATGATTTAGTATAAAGTAGAGAATAAGAAGGAAATTGGCTTTTCAGAATCATCGTCCCGGAAACACGCTTTTCTTCGGATAAATTTAACGATTCTTATTAAAATAATACTAATTGTTAAACTGCTTTTTTTCTTATAAAAAAACAGCGGGTGAATAATTTTTGAGCCGTATGGGTTCGAAAGCGAACCAATTGATGAGGAATCTACACCCAAAGCCCACAAATTTTTTAAAACCAGTCCTAGATAAAGACTCATATAAAGGGCTGTTAAGGTATTAATATCCGAATGATCGATTAATAATTGAAACAAACATTTCACCTCGCATCAGGTAACCAATGATATGAGTATATAAGAGAATAGCCAAATAATCAATTATTGTTGTGATGTTAATGTTTGGGTCTAAATGTTCATGAAAAGTAAAGAACACTTACTCCCGGAAGGAATTAGTGTTCTTTAGGTTTTTGCCAATGTGCAGTTAACATCGAATAGGCAAAATCAACTTTCTCTTCGCTTGGCGGTTCCACATCCTTTAAAGGGTATTCGTGGCCGAGCGCTTCCCATTTATAAACGCCCAGTTTGTGGTAAGGAAGAATTTCAATTTTTCGAACGTTTTCAAGTGTTCCAATGAATTCGCCAAGATTCTTCAAGTCTTCCGGTTCATCAGTTACAGATGGAACTAAAACGTGACGAACCCAAATCGGGACATTTCGGTCTGACAAAAACTTGGCAAACTCGAGAATATGGTCATTGGCCATACCGGTCAACTGGATATGTTTTTTCCTGTTTATATGTTTCAAATCAAGCAATATTAGATCGGTGTAAAGTAACAGTTCTTCAAGCTGTTCGATGAACAGCTTGGAATGAGAAAAGCAGCCCCCGGAGGAATCGATGGTTGTATGAATTCCTTTCTTTTTACATTCCTTAAATAACTCAATGAGAAAGGGAACCTGCAGGAGGGGTTCACCCCCGCTGACGGTAATGCCTCCTCCTGAGGCTTGGATAAATGGGAGGTACGATTCCAAGTCATCTATGATTTCGGAAACTGTCATTTCCTTTCCGGTGCCGATTTCCCAAGTATCGGCATTATGACAAAATTGGCAGCGCAGCAGACAGCCTTGTGTAAAAATGACATAGCGGATTCCTGGCCCATCTACGGTTCCTAATGTTTCAAAAGAATGAATGTTTCCGTTCATGATGATTCTCCTCTCATTAAAAGCAGAGGCTGAAGGGAACAGCCTCTATTTTTTTTTACAACGATTCATGGAAGGTGCGATTGATTACATCAAGCTGCTGTTCTTTTGTTAGCTTAATAAAGTTAACAGCATATCCGGATACGCGGATTGTTAATTGCGGATAAAGCTCCGGATGCTCCATGGCATCTAAAAGTGTTTCCCTGTTAAAGACGTTTATATTTAAATGATGTCCTGCTTTAATGGCATAACCATCTAAAATAGACACTAGGTTGCAAATTTGACTTTCTTCTTCCTTACCTAATGCTTTCGGAACGATAGAGAAAGTATTGGAGATACCATCCATTGCATAGCTGTATGGAAGCTTGGCAACAGAGGAAAGTGATGCTAATGTCCCTTTTGTATCCCGTCCGTGCATTGGGTTTGCTCCTGGTGCAAACGGTTCGCCAGCGCGGCGGCCATCTGGTGTATTACCTGTTTTCTTACCGTAAACCACGTTAGAAGTGATAGTTAATATTGATAAAGTATGAACAGAGTTGCGATAGGTTTGATGCTTACGCAACTTTTTCATAAAGCTTTCGACAATTCCGACGGCAATGCTGTCTACACGGTCATCATTGTTTCCGTATTTAGGGAAATCGCCGCTTATTTCAAAATCAACAGCAAGGCCGTTTTCATCGCGAATCACTTTCACCTGGCCGTATTTTATCGCGCTGAGCGAGTCGGCAACTACACTTAAACCAGCGATACCAGTTGCCATCGTCCGAATAATCTGCGTATCATGCAGAGCCATCTCAATTCTCTCATAGCTATATTTGTCATGCATATAGTGAATGACATTCAACGTATTAATGTATAGGCCGGCGAGCCATTCCATCATTTGATCGAACTTTTGCATGACCTCATCGAAATCCAAAATATCTGAAGAGATCGGCCGATACTCTGGTCCTACCTGTTTTTTTAATTTTTCATCGACACCGCCGTTGATCGCATATAGCAGTGCTTTTGCCAAGTTGGCACGGGCACCGAAGAATTGCATTTGCTTGCCGATTTCCATGGCGGAAACACAACAGGCGATCCCGTAATCATCACCATATTCAAGGCGCATGATATCATCATTTTCATATTGAATAGAGCTAGTTTTAATGGACATTTTCGCACAATACTTCTTGAAATTTTCAGGAAGCAGTACGGACCATAGTACAGTTAAGTTCGGCTCTGGAGCAGGACCAAGATTATCAAGGGTGTGCAGGAACCGGAAAGAGTTTTTTGTAACAAGCGGGCGGCCGTCGATCGCCATACCGCCAATAGACTCCGTTACCCAGGTAGGGTCACCGCTGAATAATTCATTGTAATCCGGTGTACGCGCAAATTTCACGAGACGGAGCTTCATCACGAAATGGTCAACTAGTTCTTGAGCTTCTTCCTCTGATAAGGTACCGTTTTGTAAGTCTCTTTCGATATAAATATCAAGGAAGGTGGAGACACGGCCAAGGCTCATCGCTGCGCCGTTTTGTTCTTTAATGGCTGCTAAATAGGCAAAGTATAACCATTGGAAGGCCTCGGCGGCATTTTTTGCTGGTTCGGAAAGGTCGAACCCATAGCTTGCTGCTAGTTCTTTAAGTTCCTTCAAGGCCCGGTATTGCTCAGAAAGCTCTTCGCGCAGCCGGATATTATCTTCAGTCATTACTTTGCTAGTGTTATTGAAATCTTTTTGTTTTTCTTTCATTAAGAAATCGACACCATATAAAGCAACACGGCGGTAATCCCCGATAATTCGGCCGCGCCCGTACGCATCTGGCAGACCGGTAATAATCCCTGCTTTTCGGGCTAAAATCATTTCACTCGTATAAGCATCGAAAACACCTTGGTTATGTGTCTTTCGGAATTCGGTAAATATTCTTTCAATCTCTGGATTTAATTTGTAGCCATATGCTTCACAAGCCTGTTTAGCCATACGAATTCCGCCGAATGGCTGAAGAGAGCGATTAAATGGCTTATCTGTCTGCACGCCGACTACTTTTTCAAGGTCTTCATCTAAGTAGCCGGGGCCATGGGAAGTGATGGTTGATACGGTCTCCGTATCCATTTCTAGGACTCCGCCATTTTCTCTTTCCTGTTTCGTCAATTCCATTACTTGCTGCCATAAGTTATTTGTCGAATCTGTAGCACCGGCTAAAAAGCGGTCATCACCTTCATATGGAGAGTAGTTTTTAAGAATAAAGTCACGTACGTTAATTTCTTTTGTCCAAGTCCCTTTTGTAAAAGCCTTCCATGCTTCCATGTTTTTTCACCTCTAAATGAAATAAAAATTTATATAACAGATTGGCTATTATTTCTACACTTAAAGTATAACAGGTTAACAATCTGAAATAAGGGATAAATGTTAAGATATTGTGAAATGAAGAATTTGTTGGGGAGGATTTGAACGAATTATGAACAAAATGATAAACTGTTTCACTTTATTTATATAACAAACACCGCCTGTTATATAAGAAGGATTCAACAATAACAGCACCTAAATAGTGATTCCTAGTGAACAGCATAAAAAAACAGGAGAAAAATGCTCCTGTTTTAATCTACGACAATATCAGCAATCATTGGACCATTATGGGCACGATTTGAATGAACTTCACAGATTAACCGGTATGTGCCTTCTTTCTTGAATTGCAGCGGCACGACAGTTTCTTCACCTTTCTTTACCGTACCCTTGATATCTGTTCCTTCGATATAGAATGGATGCTCTTCCCCGTTAATGCCGGTTATAAATAATTTCACCTTTTCGTCTTTTTCTATAATGATTTGACTCGGATCCCAACGATAGGCCTCAATATTTTTCCCGTTTTTCATTTTGGATTTGTATTCAACTGTCACCATATGGATTTCTCGTATTTTCCCATCTACCTTCTGATTAAAGACCGCGGCATCCCCAGCTTTTAATAGAAACCAAGATGAAATTGCAGCAAGCATAATACCTACAGCTAAAACGAATAGAAGTGTTTCTTTTTTTAATATTAAAAATTTCACAAGTATAACCCCCTCTAATATTTGTCCTAGTTTATTCATATGCCGGATAGGTGGGAAAACTTGTCTACTTTTTTTCCTGAATTTTCGAATTGCCTCTGACCAAATGGTTGAATGTTCGATAAAATGTCTACACTTGTAATAAGTCACCTCAAGAAAGTAAGAAATTGCTTTGTATTTCTTTCATAAACGTTTATAGTAAAATCAGGGATGATATGAATACTAGGTGATTATTTTGAAGGGTTATCAGAAGGATAAAATTTTTAAGATTGTAAAATTTTTATTCCCATTGCTTTTATTGATTTTTGCGATATTTGAAATAAAAAAGTTTGTGGGAAATTTAGATGTTCATTTGCTAGAAAACGAATTAAATCAACTCAATTTTTTGACGTTGCTGCTTATCATTGGCATTACCTTTTCGGCTGTATTACCGATGCTTTTGTATGATGTGATTTTAGTTCGGATTTTAGGGGCAAAGGTCCCAAAAAAAGAATTGTTAGAGCAATCGTTTATTGCCAATTCCTTTTCTAATTTAATCGGATTCGGCGGGTTAATCGGGGCAGCGTTAAGAACGTACTTTTTTCACAAACTTGAACAGGACAAGCGGAGATTACTTAGTGTTATAGCAACAGTTTCCCTATTTTATTTGGCAGGCATCTCATTGTTATCGTGGGCAGCGGCACTATGGTTCCGGAAGTTTCCTCTATTTGTCGATACCAAATGGCTTTATTTTGCCGTGTTAGGTGTCGCCCTTTATCTACCGGTCTTTTTAATGATACATAGAATGAACGCTAAAAAGGGCAAGCAATCTTTGATTACGGTAAAAGAGGGAACTAAGCTCATTGGGGTTTCCTTTGTTGAATGGATCGCTGTCTTTTTTGCTATTTATCTATTGACTAGAATTCTGGGCATCTCAATCCGAATCGAAGATCTTTTTCCTGTCTATATTGCCGCTGTTTGTGCCGGAATTATCAGTATGATACCGGGCGGTCTTGGCTCATTTGATTTAGTTTTTATTTGGGGGATGCAGGAATTTCATATGGCCGAGGAAAAAGTCCTCGTTCTCCTTCTTTTGTATCGGGTAGGCTATTACTTACTGCCGTTTATTGTGAGCCTCATTTTTTTTGTGAAGCTTTATTGGGAAAGATGGAACCAGTCGTGGAATAATTTACCTAACGCGATATTAGAGGTATTTAGCCACGTCATTTTGACTATGCTAGTGTTTTTATCAGGGCTTATCCTGCTTTTATCTGCAAGTGTGCCGGGGATTATGTCGAGGCTTAAAATTGCCCAGGAACTGTTATCGTTTCCGATTATTAATGTTTCTCATCAACTCTCTGTAGCTGCTGGATTCTTGCTGTTAGGATTATCGCGAGGCATTGAATATAGAGTGAAACGGACATATGAATTAACAATGGCAGCCTTAATTCTTGCAGCACTGTTTTCCATTTTTAAAGGGATTGATTATGAAGAAGCCATCTTCTTAATTATTGTCGCCATCCTACTTAGAGTTTCGAAAGGGCAGTTCTATCGGGAAAGCTATGTATTAACCTGGGGAAGAACAATCTTTGATATTGCTTTAATTGTAATCATTACATCGATGTATATCATCATTGGCTATTTAAATTTACCGGATGCCAAATTGGCGCTGCCTGCAAAATTATTGCCATATGTCATTATCGATTATCACGATTTATTTATGAGTGCGGGAATTGGGTTGTTTATTGCTGTTTCAATCCTTGCCATTGGCTATCTGAACAGCTTATCGAAAAAATGGAAATTTGAATCATCGTTGACACAAGAACAGGAAATCGTTCAGCATTTACATAAATATCAGGGGAAAGTCTTGTCCCATCTGATTTTTTTGCACGATAAATATATTTTCTGGAACAAAAAAAGAAATGTCATGATTTCATTTCAAAGATATGCGGATAAACTGGTGATCCTTGGTGATCCAATTGGTGAACTAAATGATCTATCCTCCGCCATTGAAGAATTTCAGGAAATTGCCGACCTGTATGGATTTTCGCTTGTATTCTATCAGGTTAGTGAAGAAATGCTTCCATACCTTTATAACCATGGATTTGCCTTTTTTAAATTGGGGGAAGAGGCCTTTGTGAAATTGCGGGAATTTTCATTGGCTGGAAGCAAAATGAAAGGTTTACGGGCCATTAAAAACAAATTTACCCATGAAAATTTTCGTTGCGAATTGGTAAATCCGCCTCATTCGAGTGAACTTTTAAAGGAACTGCGTGAAGTGTCAAATGATTGGCTGCAGGGAAGCAAAGAAAAGGGATATTCGCTGGGATTCTTTGATGAAGCTTACCTAAATAAGGCTCCTATTGCACTTGTAAAGGATCGTAATAGTAGAATTATTGGCTTCATGAGCATGATGTATGTTTATGATGATAACCAGACTATTTCAGTGGATTTAATAAGATTCCGTCCGGATGTTGAATCAGGCAGCGTGGATTTTCTGTTTCTTTCCTTAATGGATTGGGCGAAGGAACAGGGGTACCGGCGATTTAATATGGGTATGGCCCCATTGGCGAATGTTGGCCTTTCCAGGTTTTCTTTTTTAAGTGAGAAAATTGCGGCGCAGATTTTCCTGCACGGTCATTTTTTCTATCATTTTCAAGGCTTAAGAAAATTCAAAGAAAAATATACAAATATTTGGGAACCGAAATATTTAGCCTATCGGAAAAAATCTTCTCTTCCGTTTATTATGGCACAAATTACCCTGTTGATTTCGAAGAGAAGGGCATAGATAATGAAAAGTGGCTGGGACAATGAGTCTGCCGCTTTTTTTTATATAAATTTCCAAAAAGGACTCTTCATATCTATAAATATTTGGTAAAATCAATTAGGTAATTAGTCATGGATAGGGTGTTGTCATTGAGTAAATGGATTTTAATTCTTATAACAGTCTTGTTCTTATCTTTAAACCAAATTCCCGTCTTTGCAGAAGGGACTGGGGACTTGTCATTAAAAAGTGAATCGGCGGTGCTTTTGGATACTGAAACGAATGCTGTTCTCTACGGGAAAAATGCGGACGAAAAAATGTATCCTGCCAGCGTTACGAAAATCGCTACAGCTATTTATGCCATTGAAAAAGGGGACTTAGACAGTATTGCGACAGTCAGTGCCAATGCTGTTAGACAAGATGGTACAAGGGTCTACTTAGTGGAAGGTGAACAAGTACCGCTAAAAAAACTAATTCAAGGGATGCTGATCAATTCAGGGAATGACGCCGCAGTGGCGATTGCGGAACATATAGACGGCAGTGTTGACCTTTTTGCGGAACATATAAATGAATATTTAAAAACAGTTATTGGGGTTAAAAATACGCACTTTACAAATCCAAGCGGCCTTCACGATGACAATCATTATACAACTGCAATGGATTTGGCATTGATTACGAACTATGCCATGAAGAATCCTCAATTTGCCGAGATTTTTGGAACAAAAAGATTACATTGGGAGGGCCAGTCTTGGAATACTGACCTAATCACACATCATCTTATGCTAAAAGGCGAACTTCCATACGCGGGAATAACCGGGGGGAAAACAGGATATACCACAGTATCGAAACAAACTTTGGCCACCACTGCCGATAATGGGAATTTAAAATTAACGGCGATTGTCCTAAAATCAGACCAAAAAAGAGACAAATATGATGATACAGCCATCCTGTTTGATTATGGATTTAATGAATATGTCCATTCTACCCTAAAACATGGGGAAGTTTATAAGAGCGGCGAACAGGAAATTCTTTTGGATAGGGATCTCCTTGTAACGGAGGATAAAAGTGGAATTGTAAAAAAAGTCGACAGTACCGGCCGGTTATCTATTGAAAATCCAAATGGTCAGGTTCTTCAGGTGGCTCAGTTAAAACAAAAGGAAGAACCAAAACCTGTGAAAACTTCTTTAAAATCGAGTAAATCCACTAATAAGCAGGAATACTCAGCATCATACTTTTGGATTTTTATAGTTGCGGCTGCTGCCGTTTTGATAGGTGCCGGGAAAAAAATAACAGGTAAAATGTAGACGAATATAGAAAGCCATGAAATGCTTCAGTTTCATGGCTTTCTTTGTGTTAAATTGGTTGTCAATAGCATTAAAAAGGAGATGAAGATCATTGAAATGACTAACAGCCAAGCTAATTTCATATTGCCTGTTTCCATTGCAACATATACAGCAGTGGGAGCCGTCTGGGTTTTCCCAGGGATATTGCCGGCAAACATGAGCGTGGCGCCAAATTCGCCCAATGCCCTAGCAAAGCTAAGTATGAATCCGGAAACAATCGATTTTACTGATAGTGGAAGAGTTACTTGTAAAAAAACATTAAAATCACTTGCCCCATCCATTTTCGCAGCCTCTTCGATATCCTTGTCCACGGCTTGAAATCCAGTTTTTACAGATTGGTACATTAACGGAAATGCAACAATAGTGGAGGCAATAATCGCTGCCAGTGGTGTAAAAATGATGGAGCGGTCGAAAAGGGTTTCGATGAAAGCACCTGCCGGACTATTTTTTCCAAAAAAGAAAATTAATAAAAAGCCAATAACGGTAGGCGGCAAAACAATAGGCAGCAGCATCAGGGTCTCTATGATCATTTTTCCTTTAAAATGTTTATCAGCAAATAACCTGCCGAATAAAATACCAAAGATTAGTGCCAGTAGGGCAGAAATTGTGGCCACTTTCAGTGACAATAAAATTGGGGGCCAAAATTCATTAAGCATAGTAGATAAAATACTTCCTCTCGAACGGCTGATTATTCCCTCATTATAGCGAAAGCTTCCAAGTCATAAAAGATATAAAACAAAAAAACTGCCAAATTGCAGTTTTTATAGATCATCTTTGTCTTTGGCCAGTAGCTGCTGGGCGCCTGAATCGAAGGAGCTCGGGGAATCAATTTGATCTCGGTCATCGACAAAGCTCCTATTCCCAAAGAAATCACTCTTATCACCAAAATTTTGGCCGTAGCCTTGATTTTTCTTGTCGGAATTATGCCACTCAGCCAGCAGGTTTTGGCCAATATTTACGGCAGAAGCATTTTCAAAGGAATTAATTTTAATCATAAATATATTTATATTAATATATGGAACGGGAGTGGGCATGTCATCTCCTCCTTATAATTGCTTTTAAATATATGCAATTCCCTAATGTTTATGAGGAAATTAAGGATTAAAATAACTTTCAGTTAAGTATGATGAAGTAAGGCTTTGTTTTTTGCTTCCCTAGATTAGGGGAGAGGGGGTGCGGATTGATGGATATGGAAAAGTTGAAACAATGGCTAGAGATGGCGAAAAATATGCAGGGCGGGGATTTCTGGAACAATATCTTTGACCAAGAGTTTGCCCAACAATTTATGAATGAAGCGCCTTTTAAGACACCTAATGCCCATTCAAACCGGCAGCAGCCCGGCACCGATCTGAAAAGCGAGAGAACGTTTCCTGCAATTGATTTAATGGAAGGGGAAGAGGAGGTAATGGTAGTGATCGAGCTCCCTGGTGTCTTAAAAGAAAACATAGAATTAGGGCTTAATGGCAATATTCTCACCGTCAAAGGAAGAGCGCTGCCCATTCATCCACATTTGAAATATACTTATTCGGAAAGGTTTTACGGTGAATTCAATCGGCAGATTACCTTACCTGATACCGTAAATCCGCAGGATATCAGCGCTAAATTCTGGAATGGCTTATTAATAGTCAGTTATCAACGCTTCGTACAAAAGGGCGAAATTATCCCAATTGAATAACAGGTTTTTATGAAAATAGGACTTGATAAGCAGTGTTTTCCATATAAATGAAGTAAGGTTAAAAATAAGGGAGCGTTTTAGACCAATGTCAATAAAAAATTTATTCCTTATTTTCCGCAAAAATGATTATGATAAAGAACTCCGAAAAAAAATAACTTCCTTAGAGAGAAATATAGAAGAATTGGAACAAACGCTGCGGGACTTAAAGGCACAAAACAAGCCTGATGAAACCGTGAAAACAAAGGATCCCCCTATAATAATTGAAAAAATAAATATCGAAAAAATTATTTTGGATAAATATGAATTGAATAATAACTTCGGACAGCTTGGGATTAAAGAATTGAAAGGAAAATTAAACATAGGTGCCACATACGGCAGTGAATTTACACCAAATTTCACCGGAGATGAAGACGATAAAGTAACCGAAGCTAAAGAGGAAAGAATCAAGAAGCAAGAAAAACCGAATGGACCCAAGGTAAATATTAAACCAAAAGACCATTAAAAAAAGACTAAAGAGGAGTCCTTTAGTCTTTGTGTTAACATTATTGAAGTCTGCTTTCAACCGCTTGGCATACTTCATCAGCAGACAAACCGTTTGCATCAATAACCGGTGCTTTCGTAACGGTATCAGCCATTCCCATAACGTTCGAATCAAGGCCGGTAACGACACAGCAATCACAATTTTGGGCGTCAGACTCCTGTTTGAGCTCGACAACATCATATCCTTTTGCACGTAGAGCATCTTGAACATTTGTAAGAGATTGTTCTACTCCAACCCTTGCCATACAAACACCTCCTCAATCATTATGTTGCCTAAGTTTGACAGAAATATTCCGAATAACAGGGGATAATCTTTCAAAAGCTAAAATGGGAGGTGTACTATGGGCAAACGCAGTAAAAAGAAAGCCGACCCTTCAACCATAGGGTTGGCTTCACCAGAAGTAGAAGGACAGGGAACGACCACAACAGAAACTGGCTCCAGAATGCAGCCATCTTCAAGGAAAAAGCAGAAACAAATGTAATAATGAAATAAGAGGCTGCCATTTGACAGCCTCTTATTTGTCCAGCTCCAGCGCCCAGCGGCTATTGTCCTTCGCTCATCTCCCTACGATAAGTCAACATCGGATCGCTTCGCTCTCCGTGTTTCCTTTATCTCAGTCGATGCGCTCCAGGCCATACGCCGCTAAACGGGCGCTTCCACTTTTCTAATTATTTATACATCTCTGCTACTTGTTTTTGTATATCAGTATTCTCTAGGTATTCATCATAAGACATTTGCTTATCGACCAATCCAGCAGGTGTTAGTTCAAAAATGCGGTTGGCAATCGTTTGGATAAACTGATGGTCATGGGAAGCAAACAGTATGGATCCCTTAAAATTAATTAATCCATTGTTTAGAGCGGTAATCGACTCCAAATCCAAGTGGTTGGTTGGCTCATCCAAGAGCAGGACATTTGCCCCGCTAAGCATCATTTTGGACAGCATACAGCGGACTTTTTCTCCTCCGGAAAGGACGCTTGATTTCTTTAAAACTTCTTCACCGGAAAATAGCATTCTTCCTAAAAATCCACGTAGGAAGCTTTCACTGTCATCTTTTGGTGAAAACTGACGAAGCCAATCAACAAGATTTAAGTCGTTATTCTCAAAGTATTCCGAGTTATCCTTCGGAAAGTAGGCTTGAGAGGTGGTGATTCCCCATTTAAAGGTACCGCTGTCAGCTTCCATTTCACCCATTAATATTTTAAAAAGTGTTGTTTTGGCTGTTTCATTTGTTCCGACGAGGGCGATTTTGTCTCCCTTGTTCATGATAAAGCTAATGTTATCAAGTACCTTCACGCCATCGATTGTTTTCGTCAGCCCTTCTACTCTTAACAAATCATTACCAATTTCCCTATCTGGGGTAAAGCCGACATATGGATAACGTCTTGAAGATGGTCTAATATCATCAAGGGTAATTTTGTCCAATAGCTTTTTCCGTGATGTTGCCTGCTTGGATTTTGAAGCATTCGCACTAAAACGGGCAATAAAGCTTTGCAACTCTTTAATTTTTTCTTCTTTCTTCTTATTGGCGTCCTGCGCCATTTTTGAAGCTAATTGACTGGATTCATACCAGAAGTCGTAGTTGCCGACATAGATTTGGATTTTGCCAAAGTCTAAATCCGCAATATGGGTACAAACCTTATTTAAGAAGTGACGGTCATGGGATACAACAATCACTGTATTTTCAAAATTGATTAGGAATTCTTCAAGCCATTGGATGGCCTTAATATCCAGATGGTTGGTTGGCTCATCTAAAAGTAATACATCAGGCTGACCAAATAGGGCCTGTGCAAGAAGGACTTTTACCTTTTCAGCACCTGTTAATTCGGCCAACTTTTTATAATGAAGCTCTTCGCCAATTCCCAGACCTTTTAACAGGATGGCCGCTTCAGATTCAGCTTCCCAGCCGTTCAATTCGGCAAATTCACCCTCGAGTTCAGCAGCTTTCATGCCGTCCTCATCCGTGAAGTTTTCTTTCATATAAATGGCGTCTTTTTCCTGCATTACCTGATAAAGTCTGGTGTGACCCATGATAACCGTTTTTAAAACTTCATGTTCCTCATATTCAAAGTGGTTCTGCTTTAAAACAGCCATACGTTCGTTCGGTCCTAGTTGGACTGTACCCGTCTGCGCTTCAATTTCTCCAGCGAGTATTTTTATAAAAGTAGATTTTCCGGCACCGTTCGCCCCGATGAGACCGTAGCAATTGCCGGGAGTAAATTTAATATTCACATCTTCAAAAAGCTTTCGGTCTCCGTATCTTAAACTTACATTACTTACAGTAATCATTCTTGCATCCTCCAAAAAAACATATTGCTTTGTATTATACCATTAATAAGGGAAAAGAGCGAATTTCACAAAAAAATCTTTGGCGGAAAATGCATCATTTTTTTTTGAGTTTTGTGGTGGAGTAAAGTAGTAAAAAGAAAAATTTTCTAAAAAAATTTTTTTGTTTTCACACTTTATTCATATTTTTGTTGTAAAATTATCGTAAGAAGCAGTTAAAAGAAGGTGAATTGTGTGGCCAAAAAACAGCTCGCAGAACTCGTAAACAAGCTTAAAAAAGCAGGTATCAAAGCGAGTTTAACGAAACCAAAGTCCAATTATCATTTATCTTTGCAGCAATTAAAAAAATATCCTTCATCTGTTGTTAAATAATATATGTAGTGAAAAGCGATTAATCCTAGGGACTAACCGCTTTTTTTATACTAATTAATTTTATCCATGATTTTATTTTTAACTTCTTCGCGATTAAAACCATCGCCCATCGGAAATTTGGCAACAAATTTATTGTTTTCGTCAATTAAGTAAGTGAATGTGGTGTGGACAAATTGTCCGTTTCCAGGGTCTTTATATTGGAATTGCAATGCCTCACCAATCTCCCTGATCTTTTTCTGCTCATTTTTAATATTTTGTTTATCCCCGGTTAGGAATACCCAGTCTTTGCTATTTTCAATTCCAAACCCCTTCATATAATTGGACAATACTTCTGGAGTATCACGATAGGGGTCAATCGTAATCGTAATGAATTCGATATCCTTGCCGAATACCCCGCTTTTTTCTAAATCCTTTTTCAAAGCGGCCATTTTTTGTGTCGTGGTCGGGCAGACATCAGGACAGTGTGTGTAAATGAATTCAATGAGCTTTAATTTTGTTTGATCCTTGCCGAATGTATATTGATCACCATTTTGATTGATTAATGTAACATTGCCTGGAATTTTGGTGTTTGCATCCCGAATAAGAAAATAGGAAATGCCGGCAGCAATACCGATAAATATGGCTAAACTGCAAATAAGGTAGATTTTTTTCATCACGATTCCCTCCTAACAATAAGATAAAGAAGTTTTCACAAAAATGATATGGATATTTTGTGAACAAAAAATGGGCAGTGATAATATTGACAATTCATTCCAAATGTAATAATCTGAAGTTGAAATTAAGTTTTCTTATTAAAAGGAGTATGTTTTATGTTAGGTGTCGTTCTTAACTAATCCAACTAATTGGATATTTTCATTCCGGCCGCTTTTTTGTTTTTTAATAACAAAAAAGGTTTATTTGAGTATGGGCAAGGAATGAGGTTAAGAACAATGGGCAGTCATAAGCATACATTTTATAACCAATGTAGCTGTGTACACTTGTGTAGACAGTTTTTATTTTGGTTTAATTTGTTGTATTTTTCATTTGCCGCAATGACATTGTTCATTGCGGCTATTTTTTTTGGGGAGGAATATAAGTTGAATCAGCATACCTTTAATGTATTGGAATTTAAACAAATAAAAGAAACTATTGCAGGCTTTGCCATGACAAAGGAAGGAAAAGCGAAAATTGCAGGCCTGACACCTTCTTCTATTAAAAAGCAAATTGAGGCTTGGCTTGATGAGGTTACGGAAGCCGTCGAGATTCTGAAAAAAAGTGCCAGTGTTCCTGTCCATGGACTTGATGGGATGGAACAGATGCTTTCCAACTTAAATAAAGGAGTGGTCTTCCGTCCGGACCAGTTAATGAAGCTGTACGATTTCTTGGATAGCTGTGGAAAGATGAGAAGATATATGAAGGATAAGGAATATTTTGCACCAAGAGTTGCGTCATATGTCCATGTAATTGAAGAACTGCCGGAGCTTGCCAATGAAATTAATCGCTGTATCCATAATGGCAGAGTGGACGATTATGCCAGCAAGGAGTTATTAAAAATTAGGAAGCAAATGGCCATTCAGGAGGAGCGCCTGAAGGAAAAAACCATGCAGCTGGTAAAGTCAAATAAATATAAGCCATATCTACAGGAACAGGTTGTCAGTCAGCGAAATGGAAGATTTGTGATACCGATAAAAAAGGAGTATCGGACCAAAATTAAAGGGATAGTCTTGGATACATCGGCATCAGGAGCAACATTGTTTATTGAACCTGAGGATATCGCTATATTCCAAGATCAACTTAGCTGGCTTATGGCTGATGAAGAGACCGAGGTACAAAAAGTTCTCAGCTGTCTAACTGGATTGGTGGAGCAATATGAAACGCAAATTCGGCTGGCAGTCGAAACAATGATTCACTATGATTTTTTGTTTGCAAAAGCAAAGTATTCCCGTTCCATTCATGGCTCCAAGGTGAGAATGAATGACACTGGTGATATGGAATTAATTGAGGCAAAGCATCCGTTGTTAGGTGAAAAAGCTGTACCATTGACTTTTAGTATGGGGGATAATAAACGAGCCTTAATTATTACGGGTCCGAATACGGGCGGGAAAACGGTTACCATCAAGACGGTTGGGCTGCTCACATTAATGGCCCAATGCGGACTTCATATAACTGCAGATGAAAAGAGTAATATTAGTATTTTTCAAGCCATTTTAGTTGATATTGGGGATGGTCAGAGTATTGCCGAAAATTTAAGTACTTTCAGTTCCAGAATCGTTAATATCATTGAAATCTTAAAGAATGCAAACAATCGCACATTAACTCTAATAGATGAACTAGGTTCCGGCACTGATCCGGGTGAGGGAATGGGTCTAGCAACTGCCATTCTTGAAACTCTTTACGAAAAGGGGGCTGTGATTTTGGCCACCACCCATTATAGTGAAATAAAAGATCTTGCCGAACAGCATCCGGGATTTATAAATGGGTCAATGGAGTTTGATCTTAAGAGCTTAAGTCCAACCTACCGTTTAATGATAGGGAAAGGGGGCGAAAGCCAGGCCTTTGAGATTGCTTTGCAGTTGGGGATCCATCCGAAAATCATTGAAAAAGCGCATAGCGTAACGTATAAAGAAAAAAAAACCTATGTTTCTCCTGTTTCGGACGATTGGAAGCTTAAGGATATGGAAAAACAGGTTATCATCAATAAACACCAAGACAAAAAGCCGGCTGTAAAACCTGTCCAACAAGTGCCTTTATATCAGCAGGGGGACAATGTAAAAATCACACCGGGAAATGAATTTGGGATTGTTTATAAAGGACCAGATCAGCAAGGAAATTATATTCTCCAAATAAAGGGTGAAAAAGTATCGGTTAACCATAAAAGAATGAAGCTATATATTGCCGCAAATGAATTGTATCCCGACGATTATGATTTCGATATTATCTTTCAAACGAAAGAAAATCGCAAAAAAAGCAAGATTCTATCAAAAAGACATGATGACGAAATTATAATTGAACATTCAGATAACGATAATCCTTAAAACCTCGAAGAGGCTGTCTAAAAGGACAGCCTCTATTATTAGCTAATAAGGAAGTATAAACTTTCTGTCGAAAGCTTTATACTTCCTTAACGCATAAGTGCAACTACGCCTCTGTCTTCGCCCTTACGGGCTCGCCAATCGGCGAGTTTTCTTTATTTTTTATTCTGTAAATATTGTTTAGCCAGCATCAGCTTAACTTCGTTATAGCTTAGACCTGACTGGCTGTTTAAACGTTTTACCTCTTCAATATCTGTTCCAACAATCGAATAACGCTTCTGATTTGAGTTCATCTTAAGTCCTCCAAACGAAAAAGAAAAATGAAGAAATGAAAAGGCTAATTTTGGACATACTAAAGGAAAAGGAGGCGGTTCCGATTTTTTTTGGTAAACGTGCAAAAGAAGAAGAAATGGAAACAATTCTTGTTGATACTGAAATTTTTTCATGCATGGATAATTCATGTATAGGCTGGATGAGAAAGGATTTTGTATCTGACGATTTACTGTGCCCAATGTGTGGTAATGAAATGATACAGGAAATTCGTGAGCTTCCGAAAATATAATAAGTTTCGTGACAAAGACTGTCTTGCTGATGACAGTCTTTATCTATACCCACATCTTCTACAAATTTTCATTTTGCTGGCCGATTTCACCGGCGGCAATAATTGAATTGGCTTCTTTAAGAAATTCATGCTCATCGACCGAATCACCTGGAACATTTTTTAAATTTGGATAAATGGCCCCATTATTAATGGTAATAGTTTTTTCTTTTGGAGCGGTTGTCAAATAATCTTCCTTCTTTGCCATTTCATCATCTCCTTACGTACAGGTTTTGCATTCCAATTGGCTTCTATGCTTCCCTATTTTTGACCAAAACGGAAAAAACTCTCCGGTCCGTCCGGAGAGTTTTTGTTATTCTTCTTTCTTTGATAGGCAGTGGTCACATTCCATTAGGTAAGATTCAGCCTGCTCTTCCATATGCTGACCGCATTCTGGACATTCTTTTTTAGGAAGGTTACGGAAAAATTCAACTGGACTCATTAACATTATTAAACATCTCCTTTATAGTACAGTTATTTTTATTGAGATTTGTTGTAGTACAGTATAGTCAAAAATAAAAGTTTCCCTCTTTTTATTCTGCTTTTTTAGATAAACAGCGATCGCATTCCATTAGGTAAGATTCAGCTTGCTCCTCCATATGCTGACCACACTCAGGGCATTCCTTTTTAGGCAGATTACGAAAAAATTCAACCGGACTCATTAACATTTAAAACTCCTCCTTTATTAATACAGTTTATTTTAATCCCTCTTGTTATAGTACAGTATAAACAAAAAAATAAAAAATGTGTAGCCTTTTTTCTAAAAAAGTTAAAATTTTTTAAAAATAAGTCTTTTATCCCGGACAAGTAAGTTTATTAATGATTATTTATGAAGGATTTAATTTAGGGTAAATTAAACAAAAATTTATCTTTCCTAACATTTTACTTTCCATTACAATCATAGTAGAAATAGGTTAAATGGGGGAATGCACGTTAATGAATGCATTTTTAGGAGATTTTCATCCTTATCTTTTTATAATTGCTGTTGGACTAACCTTTATGGCTTCTTATACGGCCTTAGACATGTTTTCCTTAATTAGGTCCTCAGATCAAAATAAAAGGCTGCTTTTTATAGGCGGCACACTTTCAATGGGAATTGGAATATGGGTAACTAATTTTATTGGATTATTAACGACAAATAGTTCTCTGTTTGCTAACTACCATATTCCATTAACGATTCTTTCCATATTTATTGGAGTAGCGTTTACTGGAATGGCGTTTTTTCCGCTGTTTGGAAAAGAAATTAAGATGTCACATCTGCTTGCTGGCAGTTCATTACTAACAATAGCCGTTTTTTCCATCCATATTATAGGCATTTATTCTATGAATGTGACAATTAAATATCATTTCCTTTTATTTGCTTTTTCTGGACTGTTAATGTTCGCAGCCTTCTTCTTTTCTTTTTGGATTTTGTTTTCTGTAAGGAATTTTCCGACTGAAAATCAAGTTTGGCTAAAGCCAGTAAGTTCGATTATTTTAACTGCGGCGATTGCCGAGGGACATATTTTATTAAAGAAATCGACACTATTTATCACCGATAACAATATGGTCAATAGCTCTGCTCCAGATAGTCTGTTTTTTACTTATTTGGTGCTGTTTGTTTCCGTCCTTATAATGGCGGGACTGATTGTTTCAAGTACCTTAATTAGCAAACAGCTAGCCACATCCGATTTCAACTTGAAGGAATCAATTAAAGAAGTAAAAGATATTACCTTTGCTTTAGATCAATCATCCATTGTAGCGATAACCAATTCAAAAGGTATTATTACATTTGTTAATGATAAATTCAGTGAGATATCGAAATACTGCCGGGATGAATTAATCGGACAGGATCACCGCATTTTAAATTCCGGATACCATTCAAAAGACTTTTTTAAAGATTTGTGGAAAACAATTGGCCAAGGTAATGTTTGGCACGGAGAGATTTGCAACCGTGCCAAGGATGGAGGTCTATATTGGGTGGATACAACGATTGTTCCCTTTTTAAATAGTCATGGGAAGCCGTATCAATATGTAGCGATTCGGACCGATATTTCAGACCGGAAACGTGCTGAGGGACATTTAAAAGAAACAATGAAGGAAAACACTGATATTAAATTTGCTTTGGACCAGTCTTCGATTGTTGCCTTTACAGATTCACGGGGGAAAATTACCAGCGTAAACGACAAGTTTTGTGAGATATCCAAATACAGCCGGGAAGAGATCATTGGGAAGGACCATAATATCTTGAATTCCGGTTACCATTCCAGGGATTTTTTCAAAAACCTATGGAAAACGATTGGGGAAGGAAAGGTTTGGAAAGGGGAAATCCGCAATAAAGCGAAAGATGGAACTTTTTATTGGGTTGATACCACTATTGTTCCATTTCTCAATGAACAGGGGAAGCCATATCAGTTTTTGGCGATCCGCAATGATATAACAGAACGGAAAAAGACGGAAGAAGTCCTCCACCGGCAGGATAAGCTTGCCGCGGTTGGGCAATTAGCTGCCGGCGTTGCACATGAAATCCGTAACCCGCTGACATCTATGAAGGGTTACACGGAATTTTTGCAGTTAGATGAGCAAGATCCTGAACGCCTTGAATTTTTGAATATTATTTTAGATGAAATTGAGCGCGTCAATACGATTGTCGAGGACTTCATGGTCTTGGCTAAACCGAAGGCAGTGGAATTGGAAGAAAAGAATGTTGTACCTGTTATTAAGAATGTGGTTTCACTGCTTGAGTTTGAGGCGCGTAAGAAAAACGTCCGTCTGATGTTTAACTGCAATCAGGAAATAATCCAGATAGAATGTGATGAAAATCGTTTGAAGCAGGTCTTTTTAAACTTTATAAAAAATGGTATAGAGGCCATGCCGAATGGCGGGGATCTGCATGTTAAAACGGTGATTCATGAGAACAATGTGCAAATATCCATTCAAGATACCGGTGTTGGCATTCCAAAAGAAAAGCTGAAAAAGCTCGGAGAACCTTTTTTCACTACCAAGAAAAATGGAAATGGACTAGGGTTAATGGTCAGTTTTAAAATTATCGAAAGCCATAACGGGAAAGTATTTGTAGAAAGTGAACCAAACAAGGGAACAACATTCAATATTCTATTACCGGCAAAAACAGCCTAAAACGGAAGAGCCTATCTTCTGTTTTTTTTTGAAAAATAGACAAAATTTTTTGCAAAAAAGGAAGCCGTAAATGTAATAATTAGATTAATATGATTATATAGATAGTTTAGTTACCACAGGGAGGGAGCATTTTGGGTGAAGCAAATTTAGTGAAGACAATTTGCGGCTATTGCGGTACAGGCTGCGGATTAGTCCTAGAGGTTCAGGATAATAAAATCGTCAAAATCCGCGGTGACAAGGAAGCACCTGTTAACAAAGGACAAACCTGTGTCAAAGGTGCATTTGCCTATGAGTATGTCCATGCCAAAAACCGGCTGACAGTACCTTTAATAAGAAGGGCCGGGGAACTGGTGGAAACTACTTGGGAAGAAGCTTATCAATTTATTGCAAGCAAACTTTCCGACGTAAAAAGCAAGTGGGGATCAAATGCCATCAGCATGTTCGCTTGTGCGAGAAGCACAAACGAATCAAATTATATAACACAAAAATTTATGCGGACGGTCATCGGCAGTAACAATATTGACGGCTGCAACCGAACGTGACATGCGCCAAGCGTTGCCGGTCTGGCAACTATTTTTGGAAGCGGTTTCCCAACAAACACTTTGGAGGATATCGACAAAGCAGAGGTATTACTCCTAATGGGCTCTAACACGACAGAGGCACACCCGATTATCGCTAATCGCATGAAAAAGGCAGCAAAAGCCGGCCTCAAAATCATTGTCGTCGACCCAAGAAAAATAGAAATGACAAAAGTGGCCCACCGCCACCTGCAAATCAATGTAGGCACTGATATTGCCCTAATAAATGCCTTGATTCGGGTAATTCTAAAGGAAGGTCTTTATAATCAAAAATTTATTGAGCAATTTACAATTGATTTTGATAAACTGGCAAATCAGGTTGAGCTATATACACCGGAATATTCGGCCAAGATCACAGGTCTTGCCCCGGAAGAAATCGTGGCCACTGCCAGGGACTATGCTAATGCGAGCGCTTCGATGATTGCTTATACACTCGGAATTACCGAACATCACTGTGGGGTGAACAATGTTTTCGACATTGCCAATCTTGCCCTTTTAACCGGGAACATTGGAAAGCCGGGCTCCGGAATTATGCCGCTAAGGGGACAAAATAATGTTCAAGGTGCCGGTGATATGGGCTGTCTTCCAAATCAATTGGCAGGAGCAATGAGCTTAACTAATGATGAATACAGAGCACGTTATGAAAAGGAATGGAATATTACCCTAAATCCCCAGGCGGGCGACACCCAAACTAGGACATTTGATCGGCTTGAGATGGGAGAGCTAAAAGGACTATATGTGATTGGGGAAAATCCACTTCTCGCCGATGTTGATATGAACCATACAAAAACATTGTTGAAAAAGCTGGATTTATTAATCGTTCAGGACATTTTTCTGACTGAAACCGCGAAAATGGCTGATATTGTGCTTCCTGCCCGTTCCTGGGGTGAAGTCGAAGGGACTTACACAAACACGGACCGGCGGATCCAACGAGTACGTAAGGCAGTCGAGCCAGGTCCGAATACAAAGGAAGATTGGGTCATTCTTTGCGAGCTGGCGACATTGATGGGTTATCCAATGCATTATAATAACAGCGAAGAAATTTGGGATGAAGTCAGGAAAATCGCATGGGAAATGTACGGGGGCATTTCGTATGAGCGGCTTGAGAAGGAATACAGCATTCATTACCCTTGTCCAGATGAAAACCACCCAGGTACATTTATTATGCATGAAAGGTTCCATCAAGACGAAGCGGCTTCTAAAAAAGCTCCTTTTGTGCCTGTCGATTATACACCGCCTATGGAGCCGCCGGATGAAGAGTATCCTTTTACGTTGACGACAGGCAGACGTTATGAGTCGTACAACACGCATACACAGACTCGGCATTATGCTGCGGGAGTGAAAATAAAACAGACAGAAGAGACTGTTGATATCCATCCTGAAGACGCCAAATCTCTTGGAATAGTGGATGGGGAAGTCGTCCAAGTCCGTTCACGAAGAGGAGAACTTCAAGTAAAAGCCAAAATTACGGAACAGGTTGTACCGGGGCTTGTCTTTATGAGTTTTCACTGGAGCGAAACACCGACAAACGTATTAACTTTAAATGAATATGATCCGATTTCGGGAACAGCCGAATATAAAGCTTGTGCCGTAGCGATTGAGCGATTAAGCTAAATAAGTAATAAAGAATAGTGGAAATGAGCAATCCACTATTCTTTTTTTCCTGTATCGCCAAATCATGGACAGACTGGAAGATTCTGATGCGTTAGAAATGCTATTGTAATATAATTGCCATTCTTGTTAATGAATTAACATCTCCTTGTTCTTTTTCTGTTAAGAAACCATGTTAAGATTACCTTAGACATGCTTCGATGGGAACATAGGAGGTAGTTAAATGATTTTTAAAATAAAAACATTCATTGCAGCTATTGGATTATCAGCGGGTTTTGGGGTGCATGCACATGCTGCAGCGCTAGCAGTGCCTCAAGTGGACTCTTTAAAAGAACTCCCAATAATGAATATTACAAATGTGCAAACTTTTAATGATTGGATGAAAATATCAACTCTAAATGATATTCCAATGTTACAAAGTGAAAAACAATTGATTGTTAACAAAACAGATACTTTCTGGGACAGTGCTAATCACATTCAAGAGTCAGTCGCTAAAGCAAATGAAACGATTATTAGTCCGGAAACACAGATTGTTGCTCCAAAAGTTGTGGAGAACAATGAGCAGAAACCAGAAACTGCTGCACCAATACAAGACAAACCTGAAATAGCCGTTAACCAGCAGGATAACAGCAAACCACAGGAACAGCCAGTTGTCGAAAATAAGGCGTCTGCTGAAACGCCTGACAATAACAATCAAAATAATAATGCTGTCGAAGCAACCACAAATGATAATAACAACAACACCATCGATGCACAGCCGGTTGTAAATCAAAATCAACCAAAGGAGATCACTGTAGATGCCACTGCTTATACAGCTTCATGTGAAGGCTGCTCCGGCATTACCAAAACGGGTATTGATATAAAGACTAACCCAAATGCAAAAGTGATTGCAGTAGATCCAGCAGTCATACCACTTGGAAGCAAGGTATATGTTGAGGGATACGGTGAAGCAATTGCTGGTGATATTGGCGGGGGAATTAATGGACATGAAATTGATGTGTTTATTCCTTCAGAACAAGATGCACTTAAATGGGGACGTAAAACAATTACAGTTAAAATATTAAACTAAAACAAGCCGGAACAACATCCCGACTGTCAAATTGCCGAGAAAGGGTATTCTTCTCGGCAATTTTTTTTAGTAAATTTATTGTCTCTGCTAATGGGCCTGTTGATTTCCGCTCCGGGCACTCGCTTTCCGCGGGAGGTCCTGGAGCCTCCTCGGCGCTGGAAGCGCCTGCGGGGTCTCCAGTGACCTCTATATCCCGCAGGAGTCGAGTGCCCTCCGCTCCAATCAACAGGGAGGCAAATCAACCTAAGTACTGCAACACACATTTTCCATCCTTGATAATCGTGTTGCAATCATTTTCATATTTTGGCATTCTGCAGTAAGAAGAGCCTGTTCTCTTACATTATTCAATCCCCGCAACACAATAAAAGAGACGAACTTTTTCAAGAAGAAACGAGAAATGAATATATTTTTCAATCAAGCGAAGAAAGTGATCATCTGGAACCAATTCTTCAATAGAAACAAATTCATATTCACTTTGGCTTTACTCTTTTGGCCTAATATTAAATTCACCACTTATTTTATTAGAGTTGAAGGACTTAATTGAATACACCTGTTGATTGGCGCGGAAGGCACGAAGACTCCTGCGGGAGTACGGGGCAGGGGAGACCCCGCAGGAGCGAAGCGACGAGGAGGCTCCCCGTCACGCCCGCGGAAAGCGAAGTGCCTGGAGCGCCAATCAACAGACTTGTTAAAAAGCCTTATATTAATAATATTACAACAAATTAATGCGGTGAATCGTTAAATAAAATGAGTAAAATAAAAAGCTGTCGAAAGTTTCTCGACAGCCTGACCAGCCGGATGATTATCCGGCTTGTTTTGCAAGTTCTTGGGTTTTTGCAACAGTAGCTTTTCTTTGATAGAAGTACCAGTTTAATGCGAATGAAATTGCATAAAATCCAATAAAGAAATAAAACGCTGTTACTGGTGTGCCTGTGGCATTAACAGACCAGCCGAATAGTTTTGGAATTAAGAATGATCCGTAAGCGGCAAATGCTGCTGAAAAGCCTATAACTGGTGCTGCTTCCTTTGGAATGAAAATATTTGGAATCATTTGGAAAGTAGAGCCAGAACCAATCCCTGATGCAAGGAACAAAATTAAGAAAGAAATTAAAAATCCTGCAAATTGTTTAGCATTAAGGAAATAGATTACTCCAATAGCACCAATAGTCATAACAACAAATACATAGGCTGTAACCTTTGCTCCACCCAGTTTATCTGCAATCCAACCGCCTACAGGCCTAGCGGCAGCTGCCACTAACGCTCCAAGGAAAGCAAGTGAAATGTATTCAGGGAATTGAGATTTTAATAATAACGGGAATGCAGCTGAATACCCAATAAACGATCCGAATGTACCGATATAAAGAACCGTCATAATCCATGTGTGTTTCCGCTTAACAATCACAAATTGATCTGCTACTGATTGTTTTGCGCCAGGAACGTTATCCATTTTAAATGCTGCAAGTAATGTTACAATCACAATTGGAATAACCCAAACAAATGCTGCGTTTTGTAACCAAACTTCTTGACCATTAGATAAAACCTGCTTACCGCCAATTAAGGCAAATGTTCCAGAAGTAATGACTAATGGAGTGATAAATTGAACAACTGAAACCCCCATATTTCCTAATCCGCCGTTAATTCCAAGAGCAGTTCCTTTTTCACTCTTTGGAAAGAAAAAGCTGATATTCGCACTTGAAGATGAGAAGTTACCGCCGCCTAATCCGCACAGTGCAGCAAGAGTCAGCATAATAGAATATGGTGTATCTGGGTTTTGTACTGCAAAGCCAATTCCTATAGCTGGTATCGCTAATATCGCAGTTGAAATGACGGTCCAGTTTTTGCCGCCTATCGTTCCGACTGCAAATGTATAAACAAAGCGAAGTGTTGCTCCGACAAGACCAGGGATAGCGGCTAAAGTAAAGAGCTGTTCCTCCGTAAAGTTAAAGCCAATATCATTTAAGCGTATGGCAACCACTGACCAAATTTGCCAAACGATGAAGGCAAGCATTAATGATGGGACGGAGATCCATAGATTTCTTTTTGCGTGTTTTTTTCCTTCTGCTTTCCAGAACTTTTCGTCTTCTGGGTTCCAATACGTTATTCGAGCCATTTTGATTTCCTCCAATGTGGGATTTCTATTTTTAAAATGTTAGTTTAGTTGTTTATGATGTTAATATAAACCAAAGGATAACACGATTTTTGTGACGAACGTCACAAAAATCGTGAAGGAACTGTGAACTCGCCCAAGTTGACAAAAAGTTGTAATAAATTTACCGTGTTGGCAAAAAAAGAGACCTTCTTAACGAAGATAACGGGTTCTCTTTAAGGGTGCAAACACTATAAATAGCACAGCAAATAGGATGCAAAATCGCAATGATTTTGGCATCCTATTTTTGCATTTCTCCAAAATCCTAAGCTGATTTCTTTGAACTGCCTTTTAATGTTAATTGGAATAGGATTGAATATATGTGCTTACGGTCTAAGAAAAAAGTCAATTCATTCAGGTTGACTTGAATTGTAAAAACTATTTAAAGATGCTTAAAAAAGCATGGCGAATTCATATGTGAATCACCATGCTTTTTTATGTGTTAATTAACCTGTTTTTTTACGTTTTGCACCTCAAAAGAGAACCCGTTATTAACGAAGATCCCTGTAGCTTTTTAACTTACGCACTTTCCTGGTCCTGAAAATCTATATAAATCTATACATTTGTATACAAATATCTAGGTTTTCAAGTAATTCGCTCCTCAAAAAACAAGGTCTTGGTTGAGCCAGTGAACAAGTTGCACGAAACAACTGCTCTTTCGCCATCACCTGTTCTTCCCACAACCGTATAATTGGTCATACAGGGTAGGCCTACCCAACCCCCTCGCGGTAAAATGCGGCTTCTCAAATGAGGGCGACCACATTTGTGATGGGGTAGACCTATTCTCTTTTTACCTAAATTGCGTTTACGGTTAAACGCTGTTCCAGAATTTCCTTCACCTTTTTATATGGTGTAAATAAAGTAATGTCTTTATCGTCTTTTCGTTTCTTAATGTTTTGACTGGCGTTTATATCTGCATGCATGGTCCCACAGTTAGAACAGGTAAAAACATCCCCATTTCTTGTTCCGAAGTGATCACACTTATGACAAACTTGAGAGGTATAAGCGGCGTTCACTTCTGTAAAAGTAATGTTCCATTTCTCACATTTAAACTTTAGACGTTCCCGAATAAACCCTTTGATCCATCTGGCTAATTTCCGTTTGATATGTTTTGGAAACTTTTTATTCCAATTGGCAAAGGACAAGTCCTCCGAAACCACTTCACTAGGATTTTCCTGCTTGAAAAATTGATTTAGGCAGAAATTAATAAAACTTTTTACTTCCGCATCATGATACTTTTTTTGTTTGTTATATTTTTTCTTACCAAAATTATGGGTGCGGATTCGTTCAGCTTTCTCCAGATTTCCAACCTTTTTATATTTCTCCATCAAAGCCCAATATTGATTCCGCTTTTGATTTTTGGCATTTAACCGTTCCGTTTCTTTATTCAATAAATCATGTAATTTTTCTCCATATAATCGGCCAGAGGAAGCAGCAATCAATGTCTTGTACCCTTTATCAATCGCCACAATATTCTCTTCTTTCCAAAATTGCTTCTGTTTTCCTTTAACAAAATGGTGCAGTTCTAAACGATCATCCTTGATGACAATACGGATATTTCCATGATAAATATTGCCTTCGGAAAGTCCAATTTTAATTCTTTTTCTATGTTTGGTAGAGGTTATTTCAATGAATTTTCGTCCATTTTCAGTCAGATAGTTATACATAGGAGCATCGATCATGAAGGAAGTTTCTTTATTGGAATAAGGGACTTTCCCTTTGTACTTACGGATATAGCGGCAAATGAGATGATGGAGGTATGTTTGTCTGAGTTGAAGGGGAAGTAATTTCTTCGGTAACTCAAATTCTTTCTTTGTTAGCACGAAAAAAAGAAAATGATCAGCTTTTAAAAGGTAATACATATAATATTTTTCATCTTCCGTTAAATGCCTATTATGATGTATGGCCTTTTTGATGGCATTTTTCGCATTTGTCCACAGAGATTTAATGTTGGAAATAGCTTCATCTAAAGCTAATTTCCAATAACGTGCCGGGAGTTTAAATTGTTCGGTGAATTTGGATTTAACCCATTTATCACGAATTTCCTTCTTGTAATCGTTTAACAAGAGAAAGCTTTGGATGCCGGAATAGCGGGAAAACACATAGTTTTTAACGTTTTTATACCGTTTGGCAATTAACTTGATTTCTTCGAAATCACTTACAATCTTGCTATGTTGCCTAACGGTATGTGATACTCGATTAATTTTGAATGGCTGTTTTTTCTTCCTTTTTTTGTTTTTCTTTGCCATTTTCATCACCTGTTAATAATTTTTTGGTGGAATCTATAATCCTTTTATTTTGTGACTTCTACTCCTGTAGAGCTAAGCTGAAAAAAACATTTTAATTAATAAAACATCTTCCACTTATTATTAGGCATATACTTTAGCCACACAAAACTTCTCAAGGTTTTAGCAATCAATATACAAACATATGTTCTATTAGAATTATAGCAAAACCTGTAGATAATGTCTACAGGTTTCATTGTGTTTATCTATATTTTAAGTAGCTGTTTCATACCTCTTTAAACATCCCAACGTAATTTTTGGTTTCACCTAAATCATCTTTAATCGCTGTTATAGTCAGCCATTCCTTATAAATCTCATTATTTTTACGCTTATTCCAAATGTGCCCTTCCCAGTACCCTGTCGATGAAAGGCTCGCCCACATTTGCTTGTAAAATTCGTTGTTATGCTCTCCGGATTGTAAAACGCTTGGGGTCTTTCCGATTACTTCCTCCTGTTGATAACCGGTAATTTTCGTGAAAGCCGGATTCACCCTTAGAATGATTCCATGTGGATCAGTGACGCATATTCCATCGACGGCATGGTTCACAATTTGTGTGGAAATATCAAGTTTTTCTTGGAAGTAAAGCCATACGACGATGACCAGACTGGCCAATGAAAATTCAGATAGGGCCATAAATCCAATGGCATAATGACCTGTAAGATTAAAGAGAATGGTTAGTATAATTGGCGGAAAAAAGCCTCCAAGTCCTCCCATTGCGGAAACAATGCCATTAACAATTCCGGCCTGCTTTGAAAAATAGAGAGGAACCAGTTTAAAAATAGCCCCATTTCCGATTCCAGCAAAGAATGCAACTAATAAACAGCCAAAAGAATAAATAGGCAGGGAGGGGGTAAAAGACAGTAAAAAGCCGGCAAATGTAAGGCTGAAGAAAACTGTTGCAAGAATCATAAAAGGATTTACTTTATCCCCTAACCATCCGCCGACCGGACGGAAAAGAGTAGCCAAAGCAATAAATCCTGCAGTACGTAGACCAGCATCCACCTTCGATAAATCAAAGTGATTCACTAAGAAGGACGGCAGATAAATCGTAAAGGCCACAAAGGCTCCAAAGGTTATAAAATAAAACAAGCTTAAAAACCAAAGCTTCGGATTTCGATAAACTTTATTAATTTGTTCCGATAATGGAAGGTTAGCCCTTTGTTCCTCACGGTCACCAAAAAGAAAATTTAATAAGGCAAAAATGATCACAATAATCAGATATATTTGTATCGTTGTTCTCCAGCCAAACTCATTGGCCAGTATTGGTGCGAGGAAGGATGTAATAGCTGTGCCGATATTACCTGCACCATATATGCCATTAATAAAACCATGCTTTGTTTTGGCATAATATTTTGGGAGAGAAGTTACCCCAACGGAAAATATCGCTCCGCCAATCCCAAGCACAAATCCGCCTGCAATTAACATAAACATTGAATTGGCATAACTGATGATAGCAATCGGTACGATGAGAAGTACAAAACTGATTGAAAATAATATTCTTGCTCCAAAGCGATTAGTCCAATAGCCGATCGGAACTCTAAGGAGTGACCCAAGTATAACGGGTACCGCTGTGGCCCAGGCAATTTCCGTTGAAGAAAGTGCAATATCTGCCTTAATAAAAGGCATTAATGAAGAAATGAGCACCCATACCATAAACCCGCCGATTAGGCTTCCTGTTTGCAAAAATAGCTGCCTTGTTCCTTGATTCATTCATATTCCTCCTCTGCCATACAATAAATTAAAAATAAATCTTCCTAATTTATTTCATGCACCACCAACGAATTATTTCCTCCGAAGCATTATATTACATAAAACTGTCACATTCTGTGAGGAATGACACATAAATGTAGGAAAATTGTTTAATAAAGTTCAAAATTCATCAGTATCAGCCAATGTTATAGGGTGAGAAGAAGGATAGAATGTCAATAGAATTAATATTTCATGGGATGAATGGAAAAAATATGACAAGAGTTTCGGACTTTTAGGCATTTAAAGTTAAAAGGTGAGGAAGGAATGTATGAAGCGAAAAAAAAGAATTTATCTTGATCCGCCACAAATACTTGTGCTTGGATTTGCTCTAATTATTTTGATTGGCGCTATCCTGTTGACCCTCCCGGTTTCTACAATGGATGGAAAAGGTCTGCATTTTTTAAATGCCTTGTTTACCGCAACTTCAGCCACCTGCGTGACTGGCCTGGTGGTGGTAGATACGGGAACCACTTTTACTTTGTTCGGCCAATTGGTCATTTTATCCATGATTCAAGTAGGCGGCCTGGGCTTTATGACGTTCGCCACCCTGTTTGCCTTCCTCCTCGGTAAAAGAATTTCATTAAAAGAGCGAATCCTCCTTCAGGAATCCTTAAATAATATTTCGATGGAGGGGATTGTCCGCCTTGCAAAACGGATTTTAATTTTTACATTCGTCATTGAGTTAACAGGTGCAGTACTATTAACCATTCGTTTTTCATTTGATTTTCCCATTGGAAAAGCCATTTACTATGGAGTATTTCATTCCATTTCGAATTTTAATAATGCCGGTTTTGATTTAATGGGTGAATTTCATAGCTTAACAAGTTATGTAGACGACCCAATTGTTACCTTAACAGTTTGTGCATTAATAATATTGGGCGGAATTGGCTTCATCGTTATGAATGAGCTTTACGAATATCGAATCTCCAAGAAGTTGTCACTGCATACAAAGATTGTTCTTGTTACCACGATTTTTTTTGTGGCACTTGGAACAGTCGGAATTTTCCTCCTCGAACTTACAAATGATAAAACGATTAAGCCATTGACACTGTCTGGAAAAATCCTTGGTTCCCTATTTCAATCGGTAACAGCAAGAACGGCAGGGGCAAATACCTTAAGCATCGGCGATCTAAGTCATGCTTCGTTATTTTTGATAATTGTACTTATGTTTATTGGTGCATCTCCAGGTTCTACTGGAGGCGGGATTAAAACGACCACTTTTACCACTTTAATGGGAGCGGTTTGGTCGCAAATCCGCGGGAAAGAGGATGTGATTTTCTACAGGCAGCGAATTGGTTATGAAACGATTTATAAGGCCCTTACGGTAACACTTAGTGGACTGTTTCTCGTTATGGTGGTTACACTTGTCCTCACTATAACCGAAACTGGGAAGGACTTTTTAATGATAATGTTTGAAGCGACTTCTGCATTTGCAACAGTCGGCCTCTCGATGGGACTGACACCAGAACTGTCTTCTATTGGCAAAGGAATCATTATATTTACGATGTTTGCTGGACGGGTTGGACCGCTCACAATCGCTTATGCAGTCACCATACGCAGAAACCCGGATGCTTTCCGATATCCTAAAGGCAAAATCATGATTGGCTAAACTGACAGCGAGGAGGATACTTCGAAAAATGGCAGATCAATTTGCAGTTATTGGATTAGGCAGATTTGGACTAAGCATCGCCAATAAGTTATATGAATCTGGAAGGGATGTGCTCGGTGTTGATGTAAACGAGGAAAGGGCAGATGAGGCACAGAGCTATGTAACCCATTCCGTTATCGCGGATTCGACCGATCCGGAGGCGTTAAAATCAATTGGAATTCGCAATTTTGATACCGTCATAGTCGCAATCGGCAATGATATTCAGGCCAGCATTTTAAGTGTCTTGCTTTTAAAGGAAATAGGAGTAAAAAAAGTCATTGCCAAAGCCTTAAATAAACTCCATGGGGAAGTTTTAAAAAAGGTAGGGGCCGATTGGGTTGTCTTTCCGGAACGGGATATGGGAATAAGAGTGGCCCATCAACTGATATCCCCAAAGGTGCTGAACTTTATTGAATTGTCCAAGGATTATAGTGTTGAAGAAGTAAAAATACCTGAAAAAATGACGGATAAAACCTTAAGAGAACTCGATTTGCGTGCCAAGTATAATCTTAGCGTCATCGCAATTCGCCACCATGACGATATTTTTATTTCCCCTTCACCCGATAAAATTATAGACCAAGGTGATGTTCTAGTCGTCATTGGAGAAAACCGAGACCTTGAGCGATTTGCAAATCTCGAATAATCTAAGTCCCCCCATTTGAATGGGGGGATTTAATTTGCGAAAATATAATTATGTTGAGAGGAGAGGTCGAGATGAAATTTACTGATTTAGAAACCACCACAGAACGGTTAGAATTAATGAAAACATTAGCAACTCGTTTCCAATCGAGAGCCCATAAGGTAGATGCGGAGGGTGGGTTTCCTTTTGATAATATTCAAGACCTGAAAGACACGGGCTATACTACATTAACAGTACCTAAAAAGTATGGCGGGAATGGAATCTCACTTTACGAAATGATTAAACTTCAAGAATTGATTGCTGAAGGGGATGGTTCAACTGCCCTGGCGATTGGCTGGCATATGGGCATTATTTATAATTTGAACGAAAAAAATTCATGGAAAGAACCTATTTTCAAATTTTTATGTGAACAGGTAATGGCAGGCTCGTTAATTAACAGCGCTGCCACTGAACCAAAAACAGGGAGCCCGACGCGCGGCGGCAGGCCGGAGACAACGGCTGAACAAAAGGGCGGCAGGTGGCTTCTCAATGGAAGGAAAACCTTTACCACGATGTCTCCAGTTCTTGATTATTTTATCGTCAGTGCAAGTCTAAAGGGTACTGAAGAAATTGCAAATTTTCTTATTCCTCGATCTGCTGAAGGACTAAAAATCGAGGAAACCTGGGACGTTATAGCCATGAGGGGTACGGGAAGCCATGATTTGGTATTGGAGGATGTCATTATACCAGAAGAGTATATGGTCGAGCCAATTAAACCGGGTAAAAAGAGGGCGATGGGCTGGCTGCTTCATATTCCTGCCTGCTATTTAGGAATTGCGAAAGCGGCAAAAAGGTATTCCATAAATTTTGCCAAGGAATATTCGCCAAATAGCATCCAAGGTACAATAATTGATTTGCCAAATGTTCAGCAAAAAATTGGGGAAATGGAATTGAAAATCATGCAGGCGGAATTTTTCTTGTATGGTGCCGCCAAACAATGGGATGAATCAACTGAGGAAGAAAGAGAAAAGCTGACTCCTGTATTGGGGGCCGCCAAATTAACGGTGACAAACTCCGCTATTTCCATCGTGGACCTTGCAATGAGAATAGTCGGGGCAAAAAGTCTTACATCCCAAAACCCACTGCAGCGGTATTACCGCGACGTGAGGGCAGGGCTCCATAATCCGCCAATGGATGACATGACTATCCAGCTGCTGGCAAAGCATAGTATCACCAATAACTAACCTGTAGAAACCAACAGACCAATTAAAGTACAATAAAAAATTGTAAGGCAGGAACTAAGCTTCCTGCCTTACACCATGTCCTCATTTTCCTTTTCGAGATCAGCCGGCTGCGGCTGTGCTTGTTGAGTAATTGTTCCTAGAACTTCCCTATCATATTTACCTGGGTCTTTTCCTGCACCAGGCGCAATATTAGACATCGGCAGCTGTTCCATTTCTTTCCCTCGCGGCATTTATATTCATTCCTTTTTTATAAAGTAAGAAATATTTTACTCTTCGATAAGCTCGCTGATTTCCACTGTTGTTCTTTCTTCAAGCGGTCCGCGTAAATGGACGGTCGCGGTTCTTCCATCCTCATTTAACTGGTCAATCCATACAGATGCACCATTGTATTTAACCATGATATCAGCGGATGAAGATAGGATTTGTTTTACCCTATTGACATTCATTACTTTCACTCCTCCATTAATAATCATTTTAGTCTGTGATGAAAGAAGTGATTTTATGCAACGATGTCTATGTAACCGCTTTCTTCTATTATATATACAAAAAACTCCTATAAAAGATAAGACTAATATCCGATTGCACACGAGGAACCGAATGTATATGCTAGTTAGAAATACAAATCTACAGAAAAGCCGGAAAGTAAAATAAGGCAGTCCAAAAAATAAATTAATAAGAAAATGCTGAAACTAAATTTACTTTCATTCGTCTTATATTATTGAATTTGAAAATAGTCATGTCCAACTCCATAATAGCATAAGAATAAAGGGACATTCAGCATCATGTTAATGTTTTTCTTTTTATAGAAAATATGATATAGTTATTGAGGTTCGTTTACCGAAGTTAAATTTGGTAAGTGAGAGGAGAAGTTTTAAAAATGATTAAGGAAAGACTTTTAAAAAAAGTAAACAAAAGTCATATTACATTTTACGTCATTGCCGTTGTTTTATTTTGGCTAAAAACCTACGCGGCATATCAAATTGAATTTAATTTAGGAATTGATAACAGCCTACAAGAATTTTTATTATTTATCAATCCATTGAGTTCGGCGTTATTCTTTTTTGGAATTGCCTTGCTCTTTAAAAAGCGTACTAAGCTTGTTATGATTATCACAAATTTTATAATGTCCTTTTTACTTTACGCAAACATTGCTTATTATCGCTTTTTTAATGATTTTATAACCGTACCTGTTTTAATGCAGACGAAAACAAATGCCGGACAATTGGGCGATAGCGCTCTTTCACTCATGTCCCCACTTGATATTTTTTATTTTACAGACTTCTTTATTCTAATCGCCCTTGCGGTAACTATGTTCAAACAAGTGACGGTTACAAACAGGAAGTCATTTAAAATCGTTCTTTTGTTTTCGATTACGACATTTTTGTTTAACTTGGGTCTTGCGGAAAAGGATCGTCCGCAGCTATTGACTCGTTCTTTTGATCGAAATTATTTAGTGAAATATCTAGGTGCTTATAACTTCACGATTTATGATGTCATTCAAAATATCAAATCATCGAGCCAAAGAGCATTGGCAAATTCAACAGATGTTACTGCGGTAGAAAACTATGTTAAAGCCAATCATGCCGCACCAAATCCTGATTACTTTGGCAAGGCAAAGGGAATGAATGTGATTTATGTTTCAATGGAATCATTTCAAACCTTTATGATTGATTACAAGATGCAGGATGGCCAGGAAGTTACACCGTTTCTAAATTCATTAACACATGATCAGAATACATTTTATTTTGAAAACTTTTTCCATCAAACTGGGCAGGGAAAAACCTCGGATGCCGAGTTTTTAATGGAAAACTCATTATACCCGATGGCTCAAGGTGCTGTGTTTGTTAACAAAGCCCAAAACACTTATCAGGCTATGCCGGCCATTTTAAAAGGGAACGGCTATAATTCCGCCGTTTTTCATGGCAACTATAAAACATTCTGGAATCGGAATGTAATGTATAAGGCCTTAGGGTATGATCAGTTTTTTGATGCGGAATATTACAACATGACGGATGAAAACACGAAAAACTATGGCTTAAAGGATAAACCGTTCTTTGCTGAGTCTATGCCAATGCTAAAGAGCTTAAAGCAGCCATTCTATACAAAGTTTATTACCTTATCGAACCATTTTCCTTTTGAAATGGATCCGGAGGACACAGACTTCCCTGCAGGTAATACTGAAGATACGGTCGTTAATCAATACTTCCAATCTGCGCATTATATGGATCAGGCTTTGGAACAGTTCTTTAATGATTTAAAGGCTGCAGGTTTATATGATAATACAGTGGTTGTTATGTACGGTGACCATTATGGCATTTCCGAAAACCACAACGATGCCATGGCACAAGTGCTAGGAGTGGATGAAATAACTCCTGCTATTAATGCTAAATTACAGCGGGTCCCTTTATTTATCCATGTACCAGGAGTACAAGGCGGGATTCAAAAGCAATTTGGCGGCGAAGTAGATGTTCGTCCGACCGTTCTTCATTTGCTTGGTATTGATACGAAGGATTACCTTGAGTTTGGCTCAGATTTACTGTCACCAAATCATCGCAATTGGGCTTTATTCAGAAACGGGGATTTTGTTTCCTCAGATGTTATTCAAGTAAAAGACAAATGCTATTCGACCGAAACAGGTGAGCTTCTTGAGAATTCAGAGGCGTGCAAGGATATTGCTGAAAAGGTAAGCTCAGAACTGCAAATGTCTGATGAAGTTGTCTACAAAGACCTGCTTCGTTTTTATCAGCCGGAAGGATATACGTCAATTAATCCGAACGACTATGAATACCTGGGACCTAAAACAAGCAAGACATCTAAAACAACTGAAAGCAACTAAACCAGAGGGAAGATTAAAATCTTCCCTCTTTCGAATTGTCGAGAAAGGTTTTTTTCTCGACAATTTTTTTATTTTTTGTCCCTGTTGACAGCCTGACAGAGGGAAGATGAAAAGTCTTCCCTCTGTTTTTTTAGTATTTGAAATAAAAATGTTGAAAAAACCCAATAATAGTGTAAAATTTCACTAAAGGGATATAATTGTATTTAATGGAAAAATGTTCATTAATGAAGAAGGTGATGAAATGGAACCTAGCAAAAGAGAAGAGAGGCGAAAAATTTTTCGCCAGGAGCTTTTCACTCTTAGAGAAGAAGGATACCTTTCTGAGGCAATCGTCGAAACGGTTGCAAAAGCACACCATCAATACCATTTGGAATTATTAGAGCATGAGAGAATACCTATCCAAACGAAAAAAACGGAGCCTGTCAAAAAAATGGCACCAAAACCCCAAAAGGCTAAAAAGGTACTAACAGCGGAAGAGATTCGTGAGAGAAATATCACTTGGTCATTAAACATTGGAGTTATCTTTTTGTTGATTGGCGGATTATTCGTAGCCACAAGCAATTGGGAATCCATGACAAGTGTGATGAAAAGCGGATCAATTGCAGTGGTTGCATTAATGTTTTTTGGAATCGCCATGCTTGCAAAAAAAGTACTGAAAATTGAAAAAACAGCGTTTGCCTTTATTGTTCTTGGGAGTTTATTTCTGCCTATTTTTATTCTATCGTTAGGCTGGTTTGGACTATTAGGCGGGTATTTATCCATCAAAGGGGAAGGCAGATATTTGCTTGGTATGCTGGGGAGTATTGTTCCGGTCATTGTTTATCTTCATTTTGCCAAAAACTTGGGATCCAGGCTGTTCGTCTGGTTTTCCTATGTATCGGTTTCTGCGGGTGCTGCTTTTTTGCTGGCAGGACTAAAACTAAATGTCGACTTCTTTTATTTTGGGATGATGCTGTTTAATGCGGTTGTTATTTATATTTATCACCAGCTTAAAGGCAAAGAAACTTATAAATTGTTTACCAAAGAATTTGTGCCCTTTATACAGGTCAATCTCGTCCTTTGCACCTTATTCATGCTGTTTTTATATGACAATGAGGTTCTCTATAGTTTTAACCTTCTTTTGACCGCTGTGGTTTATTTATCGATGATGTATGTAAGTGGAAGAAAGGAATATCACTTCATATTTAGTGTGATGATTGTTTATGGAGCTTATCAGTTGATTGAAAACAGTTTCCTGGATTACTTTGGAGAGATTGTGTATGCCTTAATCGGTTTTGCCTTTGTGTTTATTCCGAAAGCGCTAGATAATAAGTTTTCACTTGACCGGGTATTTCAATATACAAGTGCCATTATCTCTGGGTTTGCTTTTATTTATATTAGCTTGGAGGGCATTTTACTCCGCTCCGGAAGCCCTTCTCTTGTACTAATGCTTGCCTATTTTATCATAGCAGCAAACTTTATCTATTTAGCTTATAGCAGCGGAAAAAAACTGTTTCCATATTTAAGTTCTACATTCATGGCATCAGGACTTTATGAGGCAATCCATTTAGTCTTATGGAAAATTGAAGGTATTGATATTTCACTCTCGATATTTTGCAGTGGATTCCTCTTGTTCACTTTAATAGAAGTAGTAAAAGTTAAATGGCTATCTATTATTCATACAAGTTCCAAGGATGTTGGCTTAGCAGTAATGGCTGCTAGCTTAATGGCCGCTATCCTGTTTAACCAATGGTGGGAGCTTGGGGTTATGCTTCTTCTAACGGTTATGGTCACTTATTTGATTTTGAAGAAGAAAGTAAGAGTTATTTTTAAGGAAATGGCTCTTTGGACTCTGCCAGTTTCACTTGGTTTTTCAGTGGTTAGCTTTGGACAGGAATTAAATATACGAAATGAATACTATTCTGTTGAGTTTGGAAATGCTGTCAATTTTGCGGCAGGGGCCATTCTGGTGGTCTTATCTGCAGTACTTTGGAAAAAGTGGAGTGAGAAAAAGTTAATCAAAACTTCCCTTTATTCATCGGCCAGCCTTTATGCGATTGCCATTGCCCATGCTTTATTTGGGCCAGTTAACCAGTTATGGGTACAGCCAATAATTATTGCTATAGGCGTTGCACTTTACTTTTACCTATATAAAAAGAATGGAACGGAGTGGGCACCGTTTCTTGTAAGCATCAATACAATGTTAGTTTATTTTTCGGTCATCCATTCCGTTTCCCTGAAGGTTGAATTTGGCCAACTAACGAGTTCCTTAATGGCTACAACAAGTGCAGTATTCTTGCTGGGAATCGCTTATTTAATCAGAAAAATAGATTCCGTCTTGTCAGCTGCCTTTGTTTGGACGGGGCATATCTTATATCCAATTGCGCTGGCATCTACGTTGGTTCTTTATCACACGGAGGCGCTATATAGCTTTGCCATATCATTGATTGTATACGGTCTGAGTGCAAATATGGCTAAAAAAGAATGGAATATCAAAATATTCCTTTACGGTGCTTTTACTTCGTTATTTTTACTAATTTCAACTGGTATGGATAAATGGCTGGATTCTGTTGTGGGATTGTATGAATTCCCAATTACAGCGGCTTTCATTCTATTATACTCCTTGCTGGTGAATGATGAATATAAAAAGAGAACGGCCTACTATTTGATTCCATTCGCTATTTTCGGAATTGGCTGTCTTCTTTGGACGTATCCGTTTACCTGGCAGCCTTATATCGTGATAATTGCATACACTTTGGTCACGTTACTTTATTTGCATAAAACAAAATGGGATGTGCTTGGTATCATTCCATTGTTTTTCTTGTTTGCGGCAACGGCACAATTTTCTTATTTAGGCGGCTTGACCCCTGTACAAAATTTGCTCCTTTCAGGCGGGGTGGGGATTTTGATGTCGGCAATTGGACATAAGGTATACGAAAAGCTGATAACCAAGGGAACAAATCTTATTGCTATCAAAATAGACGGCTATACCATCATTTCCTTTTTGTGTTTTTGGCTTATGTACTTCTTTATGGATGAATCACTATGGAGTCATGCTCTCCCTGGCATATTAATTGCCGGTAACTTTTTCTCGCAAAGAAAAAGAGTAACCGCAAATTTCTCGGTTTTTATCGGGATAATCGGCCTCGCTTATTTATTGCAGCCATACTATGCCATTATTGGGCTCCTCGATATTCCTCTTTTATGGGCGAGGGAAGTCCAGGTGCTGCCTTTCATTGTCTTGGTGATATTTATTCGCCGCTTATTAAAAGGCAGGTACTCACAAATAACTAAATCGATTCAATGGGTCGTCCTTATCATTGTTTCATTATTATTAATCCAGGATGGGCTGGCAAGCAATACTATTTATGATGCCATTATTCTTGGTTCCCTTTCCTTACTGTCCATGCTTGCGGGAATGTATTTGCAAATAAAAGCTTACTTTTTTACAGGTGCAGGTGTTTTACTTCTGAATGTATTTTTGCAGACAAGACCTTATTGGGGAAATATGCCATGGTGGGCTTATTTGTTAATCGCCGGACTTATTCTGATTACTGTAGCCAGCTTTAATGAATGGCATAAACAAAAACTTTTGAAAGGGGAAACGACTTTTATTACTGTTTTAAAGGAAAAGACAATTGATCGAATCAAGAGATGGGATTAACCCATCTGGAATTTTGTCTATATTTCTTGAAAAATATCATAAAGTCTGTTAGTATAGTGTTAACTTAATATTTGTCATTTAGGAGGAGTCTGTCACTTAGGGATACGTATGCCCTTTGTTGACAGGCTTTTTTTGTTTCCATTTTTGTGAAGAGTCTGTTTGTAAAATTCAGACTCTTTTTTATTTTTTAGAAGGAAAGGTGATTTTGATGGAATTATTATTTCAATTGGCGGTTATTTTAATTGCCTCCAAAATAGCGGGGGATATCAGTGTCAGACTGGGACAGCCTTCTGTGTTGGGAAAACTGGTTATCGGTATTATTCTAGGGCCGGCTGTTTTAGGGCTAGTCGAAGAAACAACTACACTAGAACAGCTCAGCCAAATAGGAGTCATTTTGTTAATGTTCATTGCTGGCATGGAAACAGATTTGGATGAATTTAAGCGTTCAGGAAAAGCTGCCACCTTTGTGGGGTTAAGTGGAATAATTGTTCCTTTGGCGGTCGGTTTTCTGGCCGGAATTCTCATGAATATGACCACGATTGAAGCCATATTTTTAGGGCTGCTTCTTTCTGCCACAAGTGTCAGTATTTCTGTCCAGGCGCTTAAAGAGTTAAATAAAATGCAGTCAAAAGAGGGAGCAGCAATTCTTGGGGCAGCGGTCATCGATGATGTCGTGGTTATTATTGCACTGGCGTTTTTAATGAGCATGGCCGGCGGCGATGTAAATTTAAGCATGGTCATTATTAAAAAGGTGCTCTTTTTCGGTGGTGCCATTTTAGCGGCTTGGAAGCTTGTTCCATGGGTTTTAAAAAAGTTTGCCCCATTAAAGGTTACCGAGTCAGTTATTTCCGCGGCATTAATCATTTGTTTCCTTTATGCCTATTTAGCTGAGGTAACTGGTGTGGCGGCCATTATTGGTGCGTATATTGCGGGTGTGGCGATCAGTTTAACAGACTTCAAAAAGGAAGTCTTTGAAAAAGTGGAAACGATCGGTTATTCCATTTTTGTTCCAGTGTTCTTTACATCGATTGGTGTAAAGGCTAGCTTCGAAGGCCTTGCGCAAAATATCGGGCTTATTATTGTCCTTAGCATAATTGCTATTTTAACAAAACTTATTGGTGCAGCTGCGGGAGCTAAATTGGCCCGTTTCTCATGGAACAGTTCACTTGGAATCGGTGCAGCCATGGTATCCCGAGGTGAGGTTGCTTTGATTCTTGCCACAATCGGTATTGAGGCTAAATTAATCAACCTGCAGCTGTTTTCCATCCTAGTTATCGTTGTTCTTGTGACTACAATTGTAACCCCGCCAATGATGAAGTTTTTCTTTCAGCGGGGCGTCAAGCAAAATGCAATGAAGAGTACGGCATAAAGGATTGGCTGCCCTCCTGGGGCAGCCAATGCCGTATCAGCTAACAGATTTTAATGGACTTGAAAGTGTATTGTCAGGTGTCTTTTTGCCAACATTCCTCAATCCCATTATAAATCTGGTGGTAAATATTAAGGCTGCAGCAATAATGAAAATCCCGCACAATGCCCCAACCTGGTCAGATCCAGTCCACTCAGGTAAGTGCACGGCCCACCTTCTTGGTGCACTGATTTTTCCGGCATAAAGGAATGAACCAACCAATCCGGTAAAGAAAATAAAATAAGTGGAAATAGCTAATTTATCAAAAGCTGTTTGTTTCTGAGTACCTTCTGTTTTATTGAAGTAATACATGAAACCGAAAATCATCGCGATTACACCCATTCCCATGTAGGTATGGAAATGGCCGGGAACCCATTTCGTATTGTGCATGACATGGTTAACGACAATCGTTGCATCAATAATAGCCGGTACAGCGCCTGCCACCCAGCCGAACATCGCTAGGAACATCATGCTTGAGGCAAAATCCCATTTCACACTAGAGCGGAAAATAATCATTAAGGCGCCATAGGCTGTTACAACCATGACAGGAAGGCCGTTTGCATAGGAAAATATTTGTCCGATAATTAGCATCCATCGCGGTACGGCAAAGTCCATTAACAGATGGTGAGTATAAATCATAAGTGTGAATAAGGTAGAGAAGTTCCAAGCAATCAAAAAGGCTTTATTTGATTTCCATGGACGTCCTGTATATTCCTGCAGGATTTCATAAACCGCAATAACAGCCATATAAATTGTACAGTTAGCGAAAATATGCCCAAACGCATAGGTCAAATGCTTTGCAAGCATCGGATCAAAGGTGAAATTTGGATTGATAATGTTTATGATTGATTCCATTAGTGCAGTAGCACCAGCAAGAATTCCAACCGAATTACAAATAATTACCATTGTTGTTGCCACAACTGCCGCCGGCGGTCCATATCCCTGTTTCCCTCTAAAGATATAATCCCAGCCCAGCGATTTTCCTAAGCCGCCGTATTCCTTGATCAGTCTTGCTGCCAAATAGAAATACATAACAAGGTAGCCGACACCAAGAATTAGAAGCCCAAACAGGAACAACAATGCCCCAGTCATCCCTTTGAATTTTGCTGAAAACGATGGAAGCGGGTACAAGAACGTCCATCCATCCGAAAAATTAAATCCGAAAATGGCAGTCAGAATTAAAACAACACCAATTAAAGACAAGACCAAATTGGCAAAAAAGACTTTATGATTTAATTGGATATATTTTGATAGAAAGTACCACATGATGGCACTGCCGCCCAATGAAGCAATCCCAATCATACCTGTTCCATGAATGGTCATCACCTTATAAAACATCTCCGGTGAAATTTTAATAACATTTCCTTGGTTCAACAGCATAATTACGCCGAAAATCATCATCATAACCAGTACAACTGAGGTAACCACTAACGAAAAAGCCACGCCTTTTTTAATAGATTTACGTGCATTGTTACTCATATTTAGTTACCTCCTTTTGGCTTGACGACAATATCCTTAATCATGACATGATGTCCGGTACTGCAATATTCCAAGCATAATATTTTGTAGGTGCCCGGTTTTGTAAATGTTATCTCCACTACATTGGTATATTCAGGCATTGCCTGCGTCTGGGCAATTAACTGCATGTTTGGATCATATAGTCCAAATCCATGGGTTACATCCTTGCTAGTGACACGAAACTGAACTGGTTCTCCAACGACAAAGTGGTCATCACTTAGTTCCCAGGAAAATTGCATCCCTGCAACATCCACAATCTTACTTTTTGTATCTGCTTTGGCATGCTGGGCATGATAAGGCAGTTTACTTAATGACAGGGCAGTAGCGAACCCCATCACAGCAACAAGCCCTAAAAAATAAAACTTCCGGATTTTGTAGCCTTTCTCTTGAATAGGCCCATACTCACGTTGTTTCCTCGACTCCCCATAAACGAACGAAAAAGCAAGTGCAATGAGGAAAACAAAGAACAGTGTAGCGTACCATGCAATAGATTGGTACATGAAATCCCCTCCCAATATTGTTTCAAAAAACAAGTCATCCCCCAACAACTTGTTATTCCTTTACATTTTAATGTCCTTCTTGTGACAAAATAGTGAAAAAAATCATACATTCCGGTAAAACTGAAAATTTTCCTAGTTAAATAACTTTTTTTCAAAAAAAATAGGAAAGTACCCCCAACATTTACATAACGTATTCGAATATTTTAGTAAATTAAGATACTCGGGAGGTTAGATGATGGGAACCTTATTGATTGACATTGACAAATTACTAGAAGCTACTTCAGATCTAACATCTGAGAAAAATATTGGAAAATTAAAACTGGTGGAAATTGACAAGCTGCTTGACCGTACAAAAGATTGGTGAAAATTAGACTCTAGTTCCTCCGAATACTTTTTATAGATTTTGCCTTCCATTATTGGAAGGTTTTTTTTATTTAAAAAAATACTAAAACAGTGAAACTCTTTCGATTTGCCGCTTTAAAGCAAAAAATAAATTTTGAATTTTCTATTGCTTTTGTACTAAAAAAATACTAGAATAATTTTTAATATAATAAATTTTTAGAAAAATAAATTAGGGGGATTACTTAATGAAGAAAAAAGTAAAAGGTCTTTCCATAGCTCTAGCCGGAATGCTGCTTCTTGCCGGCTGTGGAAGTAAGGAAACTTCCAGCGGCTCGGAAAAAGGCGGAGCGGATAAGGAATTTAAAGTCGGAATCAGCCAGTTTGCACCGCACCCTTCATTGGATGCAGCAACAGAAGGCTTTAAAAAGGCATTAGCAGACAAAGGAATCAAAGTGAAGTTTGATGAACAAAATGCTCAAGCAGATATGAACAACACCCAAACAATTGCTAAGAATTTTGTAGGTGACAAGGTTGATTTAATCTTTGCAAATGCTACTCCAAGTGCTACAGCAGCCTTGAATGCAACAAAAGACATTCCAATTATTTTTACATCAGTAACTGATCCAGTTGGTGCAGGTCTAGTAAAAGCTTTTGACCAGCCTGGAAAAAATATTACTGGAACAACTGATAACCACCCAGAAGCAACAAAGAAAACAATAAATTTCATTACGGATGAAGTAAAAGCCAAGAATGTTGGCGTCATTTATAACTCCGGTGAGCAAAATTCCGAAGTCCAAGTAAAAGAGGTTAAGAAGTTAGTAGAAGAGAAGGGTGCTAAGCTTGTAGAGGTTTCTGTTGCCAATACTTCAGAGGTTAAGCAGGCAGCTGAATCCTTGGTAGGCCGAGTGGATGCCATTTACGTACCGACTGACAATACGGTTGTTACGGCTCTTGATTCAGTTATCAGCGTAGCTAACAGCAAAAAGATTCCTCTATTTGTCGGTGAACTTGATTCTATGAAAAAAGGTGCCGTTGCTGCAACTGGATTCAATTATTATGACATTGGCTATCAATCTGGTGTAATGGCTGCTGACATACTATCCGGAAAGAAAAAAACTTCCGAAATTCCGGTTGAGCTGCCGAAGACTTTAAAATTGGTCATTAATAAAAAAGCTGCCGAGGCTCAAGGACTTGAAGTGAAAGAAGAATGGAGCAAGCTTGGCGAGTTTTATGAAGGAAAATAGAAAAGCGGAAGCGCCTTGTTTAGGCGCTGGAGCTAGAACAAATAAGAGTGACGAATAGATTACCAGGAGTCAATCTTTCTTTAGGATTGACTCCTTATGTGCTTGACACGAATTAATGTAGGTCAAATTGTTTTTGGCTAAATGTCAAAAAAGGAAAGGATGAACACAATGTTTACAGCCATATTTGGATCATTCGAGGCAGGTATCATCTATGCGATTATGGCGCTGGGCGTCTATCTATCCTTTCGTATTCTAGATTTCCCGGATTTAACGGTAGATGGAAGTTTTGTTACAGGCGGCGCTATTGCTGCGGTCATGATTGCGGGGGGAGCAAATCCCTTTTTAGCAACAATAATGGCTTTATTTGCCGGTTTTCTTGCTGGATGTATGACCGGGATCCTGCATACCTTTGGAAAAATTAACAATCTGCTTGCCGGTATTCTAATGATGATTGCCCTCTACTCCATTAACTTAAGAATCATGGGGCGTTCCAACATTCCATTATTAAATACAGATACAGCCTTCACGAAAATTGGCGATATTTTCGAAAAATCAGGAATTGATTCTTTCCTTAACGGACTGTTAACGGCAGCAGGCTTAGGTGATAGTCTTCCTGAAACATGGGGCATTCTTATTTTCATGCTTGTCGTTACCTTTATGATTAAATTCCTGACTGATTGGTTTTTACAAACGGAAATCGGGCTTGCTGTCAGAGCGACAGGAAATAATCAGCGCATGATCCGCAGTTTTTCAGCCAATACAAATCTTTTGACTGTTCTTGGTTTGGGACTCTCCAATGCTTTAGTAGCTTTTTCAGGCGCACTGATTGCCCAGCAAGGCGGTTTTGCGGATGTCGGAATGGGTATCGGGATGATTATTATCGGGCTTGCATCTGTTATCATTGGTGAAGCATTGTTCGGTACTAAAACAATTGCCAGAACCACACTTGCTGTTATTGGAGGCTCCATTATCTACCGGATTGTCGTTTCAATGGCACTAAGAATTGAATTCCTCGATCCAGGAGATATGAAGCTGATAACCGCCATAATTGTCATTCTTGCTTTGACAACACCTAAGATTATTGAGCGTTCAAAAGAGAAAAAGCGGAAAGCTCGCAGAAAAGCAGAAAAACTGGGCGTAATGCAAGCATCTGTAGAGCGGAAGGGTGAAAATCATGCTGCAGTTAAATCAGATTCATAAAATTTTCAACGAAGGTTCGCCGGATGAAAAGATTGCCATTGATCATATTAATTTAACTATGAAAAAGGGAGATTTCGTTACAGTAATCGGAAGTAACGGAGCGGGTAAGTCGACGCTGATGAATATCATTTCCGGCGGTATACTACCTGATATTGGGGAAGTTTTTATCGACGGTAAAAATGTGACCACAATGTCCGAGTATAAACGTGCTAAAATGATTGGCCGCGTCTTCCAGGATCCGATGGCCGGTACCGCACCAAGCATGACAATTGAAGAGAATCTGGCAATGGCATATTCCCGGAATAAAACAAGAACCCTTAGCAGGGGTGTTACAAAAAAACGCCGCGATTATTTCCGAGAGGTTTTAGAGTCGCTTCATCTTGGACTGGAAAATCGCCTCAGTGCAAAGGTCGGGCTCCTGTCAGGTGGGGAACGTCAAGCCTTATCATTATTAATGGCAACGTTCACAGAGCCATCGATTCTCCTTTTGGATGAACATACCGCTGCCCTTGATCCATCTCGTGCAGAGTTAATTACGAATTTGACAAAGGAAATCGTCGATAAATATAAGCTTACTACCCTAATGGTTACCCATAATATGCAGCAGGCTATAGACCTTGGGAACCGCTTGATTATGATGGATAAAGGTCAAATAATTTTAGAAGTAAACGAGGAACAGAAGAAAGGTCTAACTATTGAAGGATTACTCGAGGAATTCAAACGAATCCGCGGCGTCCAAATGGCCAGCGACCGTGCCGTCCTCTCGTAAAAAATTTTTTTGCTGGAAAGACGGACAAAATTTTATTGAAATACATTTCCAACACTTAAATAGTAGAAACATACCGCTGTCTGGTATGTTTCTTTTTTATTTTAAAAAAATTAGTGTTTAATGCCTCAAAGCGTTATTGCTTTGCACTCTATTCTTGAGGGAATAGGCTGACTCTTTTTACAATGTATCTATATTATAAATAAAGTTAAGGGGGGTATAAAACATGAAAGAGAGGCTATCGAGAGCAGAGCAGTTGGTCGAGGACTTTTTCCCTGTAAGGGACGTGGATTATATAGAAATTTATACCGGGAATGCCAAGCAGGCATGCCATTATTTTTGCACTGCCTTTGGGTTTAGGCCAATTGCCTATTCCGGGCTTGAAACCGGGAATCGCGAAAACGTTTCCTATGTATTGAAACAGGGAAATATCCGCCTTGTTCTTACCGGATCCTACACAGAAAATACGCGGACAGCCCTATTTGTTAAACAACATGGTGACGGCGTAAAGGATGTGGCCCTGCTGGTTGACGATGTTACAAAGGCCTTTGAGGAGGCAGTAAACAGAGGAGCTATTGCAATTGCCGCTCCATTTGAATTGAAAGATGAAAATGGTGTCGTGAAAAAAGCCGTTCTCGGTACTTACGGCGATACCCTTCATACGCTTATAGAACGGAAAAATTATCAAGGTGCCTTTTTGCCTGGGTATAAGCCTTATTCTAACAATCTGTCGGTAGAGGAAACAGGTTTAATTGGGTTTGACCATGTTGTTGGCAATGTTGAAAGCATGGAGGAATGGGTAGAGTACTATTCCAAGGTGATGGGCTTTAAGGAAATGAAGCATTTTAGTGATAAGGATATCACAACCGAATATTCGGCACTCATGTCAAAAGTGATGCATAACGGCGGTAGAATCAAATTCCCGATTAATGAACCTGCAGAGGGTAAGCGCAAGTCGCAAATTCAAGAATACCTAGAATTCTATAATGGCCCGGGGGTTCAGCATCTGGCCATTTTAACTGAGGATATCGTTTCAACGGTAACGGCGTTAAGGAAAAATGGTGTGGAATTCCTGTCTACTCCGGGAGCCTATTATGATTCATTAGCAGAGCGGATTGGAAAGATTGATGAAGAGATTGGAAAACTGCGTGAATTGAATATTTTAGTAGACCGTGATGATGAGGGATATTTGCTGCAAATCTTCACAAAGCCGATTGTCGACCGTCCGACCCTGTTTATTGAAATCATCCAGCGTAAAGGGGCAAGGGGCTTTGGTGAAGGAAACTTTAAGGCTCTATTTGAATCCATTGAACGTGAGCAGGAGAAAAGAGGAAATTTATAAAAATAGAAAATTAGCTGTTTTTAAAAGGGCGTGGTGAAGAATGTACTACCGTCAAATGGGAAAGCTGCCCCGCAAGCGGCATACGATATTTAAAAAAGAGGATGGGAGCCTTTATAGAGAGCAGGTTATGGGTACCAGGGGGTTTTCCGGCACACAATCAATTCTTTACCATCATTACATGCCGACAGAAGTTGTAAAAGCGGAACTAAAGGGCAGTTATCTTCCGGAATATGAAGAGCAACAACCGCTTAAGCATCGACATTTTTTTACAAATAAAATTAACAGGCGTGGAGATTTTTTAAACGCGAGAGAGTACCTTTTGGGAAATCAAGATCTGTTAATCGGGACAGCTACTGTCACAAAAGGGATAAACAGCTTTTATCGAAATGGTGACGGAGATGAGATGCTGTTTATTCATACCGGCACAGGAAAGCTGGAGACGATGTTTGGGACGTTATCGTACGGACCAGGTGATTACCTGCTCATTCCGATAGGAACAATATACAGATTGCTTCCTAACGGTGCTGAACCGACAAAGATTCTCTTTGTTGAGGCATTCAGTCAAATTACGACACCGCGGCGTTATCGGAACGAATACGGGCAGCTGCTGGAGCATAGTCCGTTTTGCGAACGGGACATCCGCGGTCCGGAAAGGTTAGAAACCTATAATCAATCTGGGGAATTCGAGGTGTTAACGAAGTCACGCGGGGCTATCCATTCGCACATTATTGGCCATCATCCGCTTGATGTGGCAGGCTGGGACGGTTATTTGTACCCGTGGGCCTTTAATATAGAAAACTTTGAACCAATTACAGGAAGGATTCATCAGCCGCCGCCGGTTCATCAAACATTTGAAGGAAAAAATTTTGTTGTTTGTTCATTTGTTCCGCGTCTTTACGATTATCATCCTGAGGCCATCCCGGCACCATATTATCATAGCAATGTAAACAGTGACGAGCTTCTCTATTATGTAAAGGGCAATTTTATGAGCCGTAAGGGTATCCAGGAAGGATCGATTACCCTGCACCCGAGCGGAATTCCGCATGGACCTCACCCGGGGAAAACGGAGGCGAGCATTGGGAAGAAAGAGACACTTGAATTGGCTGTTATGATTGATACCTTTCACCCATTGAAGGCTGTAAAAAATGCTCATGAATATGAGGACCCTGCCTATATGTATTCCTGGTACGAAAGGAAAGAATAGAATGGCTGAAGCAATCCAACATTAAGGTTGGGTTGTTTTTTCATTTAAGGAGGATTATTTTAATAAAAATGGTATGCTTTAGATAGAGGTTTTGTGAGAGGTGAAATGAATGAATTTGGAAGCTATATTAGCAAAATTAAAGGAGCATACTCCAGAAATACTAGGGAGCAAGAAATTTTCAAAATATGCGGTTATGGTGCCGCTAGTATTAAAAGGTGATGAAGTTCACGTCTTATTTGAGGTTCGGTCTCTTCAATTAAAAAGACAGCCGGGTGAAATCTGTTTTCCTGGCGGAAAGATTGATTCCCATGACGAGGACGCTGAAGCCGCTGCCATCCGTGAGACAAATGAGGAACTCCGGATTGACAGAGAAGAGATATCAAAAGTCTATCCGCTTGATTACATGGTTTCGCCCTTTGGCATGATTATATATCCTTATGCAGGGTTCATAAAGAATCCGGAAAAGGTAAATCCAAATCCATCTGAAGTTGGAGAAGTTTTTACCGTGCCGTTGTCCTTCTTTTTTGAAAAAGAGCCGGAAGTTTATCATATTGAATTTAAAATGGAGCCGGAGAAAAATTTTCCGTTTGATTTGATTGTTGGCGGTGAGAATTATAATTGGCGTGCACGAGGGATGGAGGAATATTTCTATCTTTATGAAGATAAGGTCATTTGGGGATTAACAGCCAGAATTCTTGCCCATTTTATTGAGCTAATCCGCGGAGAATAAGCTTTCGCCTAGACAGTGTGTTTATCTTAAAAATACACTGTTTTTTTGCCCATTTTTTCCAAATGTCCACCTGGAATGAACATTTGTACACGTATAACGGAAAAAACACTTGAATAATTTCAAAATTGTACTAAAATTAAGTTTATATTTTTAAAAATTAGGAGATGTCAGAATGAAGGTCGTTAAGTTTGGGGGCTCCTCTTTAGCTTCAGGAAAACAACTTGAAAAGGTATTCCAAATTGTCATGTCAGATCCTGAACGAAAAGTGGTTGTTGTATCAGCACCGGGTAAGCGGAACCCGGAAGATATAAAAGTAACTGATTTATTAATAACATGTGCCGAAAAATCGCTGGCAAACAGTAATCCTGTAGAAGAAATTAACACCGTTCTAGCAAGATATCGGGATATTGCAGAGGAGCTATCGCTTCCAGGAGAAATCATTGCAGATATCGAGGATGATTTATTTGCAAGATTGAACGGTGACAAGGATAAGCCTGATCGTTACATAGACCGGTTAAAAGCCGCTGGTGAAGATAATAATGCCAAATTGGTGGCAGCATTTTTCCGCAAGCGGGAAGTGGAGGCCTATTATGTCAATCCGAAAGAGGCTGGGCTGGTTGTAAGCCCAGAACCGGGAAATGCACAGGCACTGCCTGAAGCATATGAACGCTTGTTTGCACTCCGGAATCAGCCTGGCATTTTAATTTTCCCAGGATTCTTTGGCTACAGCGAAGAAGGTGAAGTCTTTACGTTTTCGCGAAGCGGCTCCGATATTACTGGTTCCATTCTCGCGAATGCTTTAAAGGCTGATTTGTATGAGAACTTTACGGATGTGGATGCCGTTTATTCCGTTAACCCTTATATTGTTGAAAAACCAAAGGAAATAAAGGAATTAACATACCGGGAAATGCGGGAGCTTTCCTATGCAGGTTTTAGTGTATTGCATGATGAGGCGCTTGTGCCGGCCTTCCGTGCGGGAATTCCAGTTCATGTCAAGAACACTAATAATCCAAGTGCCCCAGGTACGAGGATTGTGGCTGAGCGGGAAAACACCAACGGTCCTGCCATCGGGATTGCCAGTGATAAAGGCTTTTGCAGCATTTATGTGAGCAAATACTTAATGAACCGTGAAGTGGGCTTCGGACGTAAACTTCTTGGGATTTTAGAAGATTTCGGATTATCATATGAGCATACGCCGTCAGGAATTGATGATATTTCCGTGATTTTACGAGAAAACCAGTTTGACGGGGAAATGGAAAAGGAAATTCTGCAGCGTATTAAAACAGAACTACACGCAGATGAAGTAAAGCTTGTTCATGGACTTTCTCTGATTATGGTGGTTGGAGAGGGAATGCGCCGAAATGTAGGGACAATGGCCAGAGCCTCCAAGGCCTTGGCAAAAGCCAAGGTTAATATCGAAATGATTAATCAGGGTTCCTCCGAGGTTAGTATGATGTTCGGTGTTAAATCAGTTGATGAAAAAAGAGCGGTAAAGGCGATTTATGAGGAGTTTTTTACAGCGGTGACCGTATAAGATAAAAGCAGCCTTTGTGATTGGGGCTGCTTTTATCTTATTTTGTTCAGTTTTATCTTTGTCCTTATCCCGGACCATATCGCTATCACTAAACCGCCAAGGGTGTCGGCAATCAGGTCGGTCATTGTATCTTTATTCCCGCCGCCTTGTAGAGTCATCCCCAAAAACTGGTCACAGCTAAATTCATAAACCTCCCATAGCACACCGCCGAGAACGGCAAATGATAACGTAAATAAAAACACAAACCATGGAGATATATCTCCTCCGGCGGACCTGTGTATCAGCCGTTCATACAAGGCGATGGCGGCAAAAGCTAAAATTGCCCCACTGACCACATGCATAAAGGTGTCCCACCAGCCGAGCCCATACCAGCCGCGGATAGAACCCAAATATTGTGAACCCACTAAAAAAATTAAATAGGAGATGACTATGGGCAGATTAAATTGGAGCTTTGTAAATAACGCCAAGAGAAGAGGGATTGCCCCGCAGACAATGCCGCCTATCGCCACCGTTGATTTAAAGGATTGCCCCTGATTATGGTAATAGACGGCTAAAATTGCCATGAAAATTACGTACAAACTACTTAAAAATAGGACAAGTTTTCGATTCATATATGCCACCCTAACCTAAACAGTCTGTTTTCTAACCTTTGCATAAACAGCCACGAGGATTCCCCCTGCAAGACCGAACAGCAAATCTAGCATCGTATCTTTATTGCCGCCTCTTTGCATCGTGTGCGTAAAGGTGATATCCCCTAAAAACTCGTAAATCTCCCATAGGGCACTTGCTAAAACGGATAATGAGAGGACAAACAGAAAAAGAATCCAGGAGGAGACCTCATTTCTTATGTTCGCTCTTATCATATTCTTAAATAAGGCAATTCCTACAATTCCCACATACACTCCTTTATAAAAATGAAGAGTGGAATCCCACCATTTGTGATGCAAATAAAAACTTGCGATGGACCCTAAATATAACGAGCAAAATAAAAAGAAATAATACCCTATGATAAGGGGGATGTTGAACGGATTGTTTTTAAAGCGCAATAGCAAAAGAGGAAGGGCACTGACCAAAATTCCGCCAAGGGCTACTTCCCATCTGGATGAGTCCCCCTTCATAATGTATATAATAAATAGGACAGCCATAAATAAAATAAAAATTACACTTAAAATACCAAGAACCTTTCGCCACATAATTGCACCTCTTTACAAGAGTTCTGCCTGATATTATGCCCATTATGTTCCGATTTTACCCAAGTATGTATCCGGCACTCGCCAACTGCTTATTAAAAATGTATAGTAATACTGGAATAGATAGTAACGTATATTGAATAACTTTGTGGAGGCTTCTTATGCAAAGGGCACAAATACCGACATATGAACGAATCGCCATCGATTTGGCCAACCGAATTTACGATGGGGAATTTAAAGTTGGGGATAAGATTCATGGAAGATCAACATTGGCTAGTGATTACAAGGTATCTCCTGAAACAGTCAGGAGGGCCATCAAGATTTTGGAGGATGTGGAAATTGTCCAGTCCACAAAGGGAAGCGGAATTGTCATCTCATCCCGTGAAAATGCTTTTAAATATATTTCACGTTTTTCGGATCTGGCTAGCATTAAGGAATTAGAAAAACAAATGAATACAGTTATGTTGGAACGAAATAAGCTGGATGACCAGTTGTTTGATACGCTCCGAAAAATATTGGATTATTCAGGGAAGCTTCGTCACACAAATCCGCTTGCCCCGATTGAAATTGAAATTCTTCCAAACTGCAGCCATATCGGCAAGACTATTTCAGAGTTGAAATTTTGGCAAAATACTGGCGGCACGGTAATTGGGATTAAAAGAGAAGGAGGCCTCGTGATTTCTCCAGGACCGTACGCGCTCATTCTAGAAGGGGATGTATTGCTCGTGATTGGCAGCGAGGAAACCTATGACAGGGTGGTTCATTTTATACAGGAATAAGAACAGGAGGCGACGTGTTGTCAGCCTCCTGTTGTTTTATTTATCTAATAATCCCTCTTTTTCTAAAAATTCCTTCGCAACTTTTGCTGGGGATTGTTTTAGACTATCAACCTTATAATTTAGTTCCCTCATTTTATCCTCTGTAATCTTGCCGGCAAGGCTGTTAAGAACATTTTTCAGTTCAGGATGTTCTTTTAAAGTTTCCTCCTTGATGATTGGAACTGCATAATAAGGCGGGAAGAAGTTCTTATCATCCTTTAACACTTTTAGCTTAAAGGCTTCAATCAAGCCATCGGTTGAGAAAGCGTCAATAACGTCGCTTTTGTGGTTGTCGAGCGCTGTATAACGCAGGCCGCCGTCAACGGCTTTAACGTCTTTAAATTGCATATTATACGTTTTGGAGAGACCGATTAGTCCGTCTTCTCGATTTGGGAACTCGATGGTCGGTCCCATGATTAACTCATTGCTTACCTTGGCCAAGTCGGAGATGGTTTTGAGTCCATATTGATCAGCGGTATCCTTACGGATGGCCAATGCGTAGGTGTTATTAAAACCAAGCGGCTTTAACAATCTAATCCCATACTTTTTGTTAAATTCCTTTTGAACATAATCATAAACCTGTTCAGGATTATTCTGTGGCGGCTGTTTTAAAATATTGACAAGTCCTGTTCCAGTGTATTCTACATAAACATCAATATCGCCGCTGTTAAGGGCACTGAAGGTAACCTGAGAACCGCCGAGATTCAGCTTTCTTTCAACTTCTAAATCAGTTTTATTTTCAATTAAGTCGGCAAGCATATTACCAAGAATCAGCTGCTCACTGAAATTCTTCGAACCAATGACAATTTTATCGCCAGCCTGGGCCTTTGAATAAACGGTAAAGACGCCGGCAATGACGAGAAGGACACTGGCAAAAGAAAGAATGATTTTTTTGGTTGTTTTTCCTGTTTTCGACGCAGACGATTGTTTTGTCTTATAAGATAGGGAGGTCTCAAGCTTTCCGACAATAAAGTCGATTAATAATGCAAGAATACAGGCCGGAATCGCACCAGCCAAAATCATGGCATTATCGACCGTTTGCACACCGGAGAAGACAAGATAACCCAATCCGCCTGCTCCTACGAAGGCTGCAATCGTCATTAACCCAACAGCCGTAACGGCTGAAATTCTGATACCCGCCATAATCATCGGGAAGGCCAGCGGCAGCTGCACTTTTCTCATTGTTTGACCCTTGGTCAGACCGATGCCTTTGGCGGCTTCCAGAATGTCTCGATCAATATTGGTTAATCCCGTATAGGTATTTTTCACAATTGGAAGCAGGGAGTACAATACCACCATTACAATGGCAGGGGTACTGCCGATGCCGATAAATGGAATTAGAAATCCGAGCAAGGCCAGACTTGGCACCGCCTGAATGACATTTGTAGTGCCTATGATTGGTTTAGAAAGCTTTGGCTCTCTGGAAATCAATATTCCAAGTGGAATTCCAATAACGGTAGCAATCAGAACAGACATGACACTTAAATATATATGCTGTCCTAAAAGTTCAAGGAGTTGGTTATAGTTGTTACTTGCATAGTTCCATAATTCACCCATTAAAAGGCCACCTCCATATCGATTAATTGGCTGCTTAGTGCAGATAAAATACTGCTTCTTGTAATCAGACCTGTTAACTGTCCAGTACTGTTAATAACAGGCACATAACCAATCTTATGTTCATTCATGGTTGCGAGAACGGAAATCAAATTGGCATCCTGTGATACCGACAGGACATTCTTCTCCATTATCCATTCAATTTCGGAGTTGCGGTTTAACAATTGAATTCCTTTCAAGGTCACCAACCCGATAAGACGGTTATTCTTGTCAGTTACCAATAAACTGTCTACTTTGTTTTCCTTCATGATTTCAATTGCCTGCAGGACGTTCCGTTTGGCGGTAATTTTAACCGGATTTGGAATCATGATATCCTCGGCCATTAACAATTCAGGATTATTCCATACCCTGCGCTTGCCGATAAAATCGGAAACAAAATCATTAGCAGGATTTTTTAAGATGTTTTCTGGCGTGTCATACTGTAGAATATCCCCGTCTTTTAAAATACAAATCTTGTCAGCTATTTTAATAGCCTCATCCATATCATGAGTGACAAAGATGATTGTTTTGTTTAATTCCTTTTGCATTTGGAACAGTTCATCCTGAAGTGATGATCGTGTGACGGGATCGAGTGCACTGAATGGTTCATCCATTAAGATAATGTCGGAGTTTGTGGAGAAGGCTCTTGCTACGCCAATTCGCTGCTGCTGACCGCCGCTTAATTCCTTTGGATAACGGTGCAGATACTCTTTAGGATCTAACCCTACTATTTCAAGTAACTCGTTCGTTTTCTTCTCAATAGCAGCAGGATCTTCACCCTTCAGTTTAGGAATCAACTCCAAGTTTTCCTTAATCGTCATATGTGGGAACAAACCCGTGTTTTGAATGACATAGCCAATATTTCGGCGAAGCTCAATCGGATTCACGGTAGAAATATCAGATCCATTTACCACAATCTTCCCAGAAGTTGGCTGTATCAGCTTATTAATCATTTTTAGCAAGGTTGTCTTCCCGCAGCCACTTGGACCGATAAAAACAACAAGCTGTCCAGCTTCAACTTTTAATGAAAAAGAATTTATAACTGTTTTGGATCGATATTTTTTAATAATATTCTTAAACTCTATCAATCTCATTCCCTCCTTTTTGGGATGTAACAACTTTATGGTAACACATAAGTTGTTGGTTGTCGAATCCTTTCAAAAATTGTCCTAAAGATATGCGGCTATAAAATGGCGTGGTTATTGTTATTCTTTTTTAATTAATAGTGATAAAATATAGAAAATATTGAAAATTTTTAAAGCAGAGGAGAATGTCAATTGAGCTTTGTTCGTGAAAAATTCAGTGCGAAGTTTTTTCTTTTCCTCGTGACTAGCGTTCTGTTAATTCATATTCCGTTTATGGGGAATTATTTTCGGATGATAAATACATTAATTCATGAGTCCGGACACGCATTTGTGGCTTTACTGGGCGGTAATGTGGAAAGAATTTCGTTATTTATGAATTCTGAAGGTGCCACGTATAGCAATCAGTCCACTTGGATTGGCAGTTTTTTTACCAGTTTGGCGGGTTATACATTTGCATCATTTTCAGCCTTCCTTTTCTTTTTATTACTTGGAAGGAAAAAGCAGATACTATTGATCGATATCATATTGGGATTCATTTTTATTAATCTCCTTTTCTGGGTACGTAACCCATATGGAATCTTTTGGCTAAGTTCATTTGCTGCGGGGTTCCTGTTCCTGCTCATTAAAGGGAGCCAAGGATTTAGAGATCATTTATTGATGCTGATCGCCTCCATTTTACTGGTGGATTCGGTTCAAAGTGCATATGAAATATTTTATATAAGTTTACTAAGCCCGCAATTTGCGGGAGATGCAGCGAATTTGGCGAATTTGACCATAATTATTCCCGCCCCTTTTTGGGGAGCACTCTTTTTCTTTCAGGCACTCTGGTTTTGTTATTACGGCCTAAAAAGAGGATATTACAAAACTTAAGCTTATACTAGGGAATGGAGCTGGCTCTAATCGGGTCAGCTTTTCTAATGAATAAGAAGATAAAATCAAAACCAAAATATACGTTATGGAAAAAATATGGGATGGTGTATGGAATGGTCAAACTTTTTACTGATGTTGATTTAGATGGCCTTGGCAGCGGGGTGTTGGCAAAGCTCGCTTTTGGGGAACAGGCAAAAGTATCCTATTGCTCTTATCGTAATTTAAATCAGCGGGTCGAAGCTTTTATAACTAACCAAGAAAATAATAATGAAGAAACGTTTATTACCGATTTAGCTGTAAATGAAGAAACTGAGAAAAAATTAGCCGAAAGATTTCAGGCTGGAAAACATATTCAGGTGATTGATCATCATGTGACAGCGTTGCATTTTAATAACTACAAATGGGGCAGTGTCAAAACAGAATATGAATCTGGAAATAAAACCTGTGCCACATCGCTGTTTTACGACTATCTAATTGAGAAGGGAAGACTGGATAAAAGCAAAGCGCTCGATGAATTTGTAGACTTAATCAGGCAGTACGATACCTGGGAATGGGATGAAAATAACAATATTAAGGCCAAACGCTTAAATGATTTGTTCCATATTATGAACCGGGAACAGTTTGAAGAGGAAATGATAAAAAGGTTAACGGAGAACAGGGAATCATTTGATTTTACCGAAACAGAAAACATAATTTTGGATATCGAGGAACAAAAAATTAACCGATATATCCATTCTAAAAGCAGGCAAATGGTCCAAACCTTTGTGGAAGATTATTGTGTTGGTATTGTCCCTGCGGAACAAAACATGTCAGAGCTGGGGAATGCATTAAACACGCAAAATCCACATTTGGATATGATCGTCCTTCTTAATTTGGGTGGAAAAAAGATGGGCTTTAGGACCATTCATGATGAAGTGAATGTCGCGGAGTTTGCTAAAAGGTATGGAGGAGGGGGACATCCGAAAGCTTCAGGGGCAGATTTGACCAAAGCGGCCTTTGAAACATTTGTTATTAATGTATTTGATATCTTACCGCTTAAACCCGATGCTGACCGCAATGAATTTAATCTGAAGGAGTCGGAAACAGGGAGCAGCTACCAGAATCATAAAGGGGAGATTTCTTATATATTCCCCTCTGGAGACGGGGAGTTTTATGTCTTTCATAACGGTGAAAAGGTCTCGCCGATGTTCTCGACCTTTATGGAAGCTGAGCGATTTGTTAAAAGAAGCTTTTCCTCATGGCTGCGGTATGACCGAGAGTACCTTGTAGAACTTTCCAAATACTTAAAGATATCAGAGAAGGAATTAAAGGAAAACTATGCAGAAATTATCACCAATCGATTGGTGGATATCGTTGGAGGAAAATGAGAGCTGGAGCGGCTTCAGATAATCGAGAAAGGGTATTTTTCTCGCAGTTTCTATTTTTTCTGAATTCGAAGTTCCGATTTTTATTAAAAGATTTATCTATGCTAGCGGGCCTGTTGATTTCCGCTCCGGGCACTCGCTTTCCGCGGGGAGATCCTGGAGCCTCCTCGGCGCTGAAAGCGCCTGCGGGGTCTCCAGTGACCTCTATTTCCCGCAGGAGTCGAGTGCCCTCCGCTCCAATCAACAGGGAGGAAAACAACCTACATCATTGCCACACACTTTTTCGAACAATGCTAAGTGTGTGGCCTTTATCATAGACATTTTCTTTTGGATTTTTTGCTTTTGTCCTTCATCGGCTTTATAAAAGGCATTTCCCTCGAAGATTCCTTCAATTTTGTCCTTCATTAGTTTTAGAGGGACATTTCCTCCTGGATTTCATCGATTTTGTTCTTCATCGTTTTTCTGGTAAGAAGGTAGTTACATCATCTTGTGAGTTGAAGTTTTTATTA